>WGAL01000293.1 GCA_015494845.1 Melioribacteraceae bacterium | reverse complement strand
TTCCGGAAGCTTCGTTTGGTTTTATCTTTTCTCAAACTTACTCGTAAAACATAAAGAAAAAATTAAAACCGAAATCTTAAACATTCTCATAAAAATTATGGGAATTGCTTTATTCGGGCTCGCTTTGTTTTTCCTTTACAAAGGAATCACCTTGCTTTCGCAAAAACTATTTTAATAATTCGGCGACTATTTTCTCGCCGGCTCTGCCGTCGCCAAACGCGTTTGTCTGTTCCGCAAATTCATTTACGGCAACTCTTTCGAGAATCTTCTCCTTATCCGCGCCGACGATGAAGTTCCAATTTCCTTCAAGCGTTTCAATCCATTCGGTTTCATCGCGCAAAGTGATGCACGGTTTTTTCAGAAAATACGCTTCCTTTTGCAAACCGCCGCTATCGGTTAAAACTTTCTTGGCGTTTTTCAATAATAGAACCATTTTCAGATAACTTACCGGTTCGATTATTTTAACGTTGTCCGAGTATTTTATTCCCTGCAACATTTTTTTCGTGCGCGGATGAAGCGGAACGATAATCGGAGCGTCGAGTTCTGAAAAAGCGGAAAAAATATTTTGAAGGCGCTCCGGAACATCGGTGTTTTCCGCTCTGTGAACCGTGCCGAGATAAAACTCGTTCAAATCGGTAATTTCATTAAGCGAATATTTTTCTTCGGCGAGCTTTTCGTAAAACAAAATGGAATCGAACATTACGTCGCCGGAAAGATATGCGTGTTCGGAGAGACCTTCTTTCGCCAACAAATCCATTGCGTTTTGCGTGGGAGCAAAAAGTTTCGTGGAAATTCTGTCGGTCAAGATTCTATTAATCTCTTCCGGCATTCGCATATTGAAACTGCGTAAACCGGCTTCTACGTGCGCGGTTTTAAGGTGAATTTTCGACGCCGCCAACGCTCCGGCAATCGTCGAGTTTGTGTCGCCGTAAAGCACAACCCAGTCCGGGGAAATATCGAGCAACACTTTTTCGATTTCAATTAACATTTTTCCTGTTTGCTCTGCGTGGGAACCTGAACCGACGCCAAGATTGTAATCCGGCTTTTTTATCTGAAGTTCGTCGAAAAATATTTTCGACATATTTTCATCGTAATGTTGTCCGGTGTGAATTACAATTTCCTCTACTTCGCTAAATTTATCAAGCGCTTTCCCGATAACCGCCGCCTTAACAAATTGCGGACGCGCTCCTACAATGGAGACAATTTTCATCTCGCTACCTCGTCAAAAATTTCGGATAATTTTTCCGTTAATCTTTTCCTTGAATATTTGTCGTTCAAAAATTCAAATCTGTTAACATTGTTTTCCCAATCGGCGTAAAACTCTTTCAATTTTTCGTACGCTTTTTCCTCGTCGTAATAATCAATCATTACGCCGCTTTTTGTTTCTTGCAGAATTTTTGCCGCTTCGCCGTTCTCAGGCCCGATTCCGTAAATCGGTTTGCGGCATCCCAAATATTCGAACATCTTGCCGGTTAAAACCCCTTTATTATTCGGCAGATTGTTAATCACAAGCAAAAGCGCATCGGAAGAAAGCAATATTTCCACCGATTTATCGTGCGGAACAAATCCGGTTATATTAAAGTAATCTTCGATTCCCAAACGTTCGATTTCCGCGTAAAATTCGTCGGCGAATTTTCCCGCAAAATTTAATTTGATATTAGTAATTCCTTCTTCTTTAAATCGGGCAAGCGCTTTTAATAACGCATACGGAACTCTGTCCGGCGACATCACGCCTGTGTAGGCGATTGTAAATTTTTCATTTTTCGGAAACTCAATTTTGGGAAAATCTTCCTCGTCAAAACCGTTCGGAATAACAAAATATTTTTGCTTGGAAACTTTTTTCTCAAATAATTCTTTTATCTCGGCGCTTACGGTAACAACCGCGGCGGCATCGCGCAACGCTTTACGTTCAAGCAAAGAATCGATTGCAACCGTCGGTTTGCTACGTTTCATTGTTTGATTGTAAACTATTTCGAGCCAAGGATCGCGGAAATCGAGAATATACGGAACGCCTGTCCGCTCGGAAAGTCTCCTTGCGATAAGCGCAACTGTTGCCGGCGGGGATGAAGCGTAAATTATATCAATTTTTTCATTCTTTATTATTTTCTCCCCTTCCTTTACCGCATAAGGCGTCCAACCGATTTTAGCGTCAGGAACAAAAAGATTGGCGCGAATAAATTTGGCGAATTCTTCTTTAAAAGAAGAATTATTTCGCATTAAAACATCGGCAGGAATTTTATCATCTTCTTTCTTCCCGGTAAACTTTTTGTATGCTGAAAACGGCTCTAACGCTTTTGTTTTAACTACTTTAATATCGTCTCTAACGTCCTTAAATAACGATTCGTCATAATTTGGCGCATCCGGTTTTTCAACGGTTAAAACGTACGGCAACCAATTGTAATTAATTAAATATTTCGTGAATTTAAGAGTCCTTTGAACGCCTGCTCCGCCAGCCGGAGGCCAATAATACGTAAT
>WGAL01000292.1 GCA_015494845.1 Melioribacteraceae bacterium | reverse complement strand
ACGCAATTGAATCCGCAAACCGAATACGCCGAAATCGCAATTCTTTTTATGCCCGATAAAGAAAACGACGATTCGGAGTTGCCGGAAATTACCGTTTCGTCGAATGGTAAACGAGTTAAAACAAAAGATGAAGCCGAAAAAGGCAAATGGAAATGGATTGTCGCAGAAGTCGATAAAAACGTAAGTTCGTTAAACGTTTCGGTCTCGAACGAAAAAAACATATCCGGTGAAATAAAATTTTACTTAATTACTTATGAAAAACCCGACGGAGTAAAAATTAAAATTCCAAATAAAAATGAAAGCGGCAAGATTTATCCGCCGCGTCCGCTGCCGAACGGTTTGATAAAAAAAGAACAATTCATAAAACAAATAAAAATATAAGTTTAACTGTTGCTTTATTTTCTTATTGCAATTAAAAGTAATGCTAAAATAACCTCAATTAAATTCAGGTGATTCAATGAATCTAAGCGCTGTTGATATTGTAATAATTGTAGTTTACATACTACTCGTTTTCCTTTCCGGAACGCTGGTAAAAAAATACATTAAAGATATTGAAAATTTCCTCGTCGCCGGACGTTCAATGGGTTTTTATCTCGGCATAATTTCGCTGATGTGTACGGAAATAGGAATGATAACCTATATTTATTATGCAGAACTCGGCTTCAAGGCAGGATTTGCCGCGCTTATTGTCGCTTTTCCGCCGGTTCTTGTATATTTGCTTCTCGGAAGAACTGGATTTGTAATCAAGCCGCTTCTCGAAATGAAAATTTCGACTATCCCTGAATTCTTCTCCCGCAAATACAGCAACGGCGTGCGATTTTACATTGGCGTAATTATGGCAATCGGCGGAATATTGAATTTTGGCGTATTTCCGGGAGTTGAAGCTAACTTTATTAATATCGTCACCGGAATTCCGCATAATTATATTCTTGTTACAATGGTCGTAATGCTGACAATTGTGCTACTTTACACGCTTGTCGGCGGAATGGTTTCGGTTATTGTAACAAATTATGTTCAATACGCGCTTCTCAGTTTCGGTATGATTTTTATTACGGTTTACGGAATTTACGACATCGGTTGGAGTAATATTGTTAATGCGGTTTCGGAAAACTTGGGCGAGAAAGGAATGAATCCGTTTTTCCCGAACGCTTTGGACAGTCAATTCGGAATCGGCTTTTTCATATGGCAGTTTTTACTTTGGGTTGCAATTCTTGTCGGTTGGCAAGCAATTTCAATGCGACTCTTTTCATCGAAAGACACAAAAACCGGACAACGAATTTATTCTTGGTCGGCGCTGATGTTTTTATCGCGCGCAATTCTCCCGATTTTCTGGGGAATAATGGCTCTTGCCGTATTGGGAAAAGACGTTAATTCGTTGGATGCCCTTCCCTACTTTGTTTTGAAAATTGTCCCTTCAGGAATACTCGGATTGATTTTTGCCGCCCTTCTCGCCGCTTCGATGTCCACTTACGCAAGCTATTTGCTCTCATGGAGTTCGATTGTCTCGCAAGATATCATCGGCGCAATATATAAAAAGATTGCAGGGAAAGAAGCTTCCTCCAAAAAACAACTTTTAATTAGCAGAATTACAATTGCCGGCGTTATGATTTTTATCATTTGGTGGTCGCTTTTCCACGATATGAAAGGGTATCTTTACTTTTATTTGAATATGACGGCAATGTTATTTATTCCCGGAGTTTTGGCAAGCGTCGTGCTCGGTCTCTATTGGAAAAAAGCATCCACGTGGGGCGCTTACACCGCTATTACGCTCGGAGCGATTTTGCCTCTTCTTTATTTAATTTGGCCGTTGCAAGTTAAAGAATATGCTTCGGAAATCGGTTGGGGCGGATTTATCGTTGCCTTCGCAGGAATGGCACTCGGTTCGTATTTTGAATTTTTTATTTCTCCTAAAAAAAGGAAGGAGGTTGCGTAATGAAAGGTTGGGAACTCTTCTGGTATGTAACGATTATTTTTTCGATTGTTTCTTTTACGTATATGTCCGTGCTTGCTTTAATTAAAGGCGCCGCCGAAATGAAAGAAATGTTCAGGAAGTTTGATGATAAGATTGAGGAATAATCTCAGTTTTTCAAAATTCTCATCATTTGGTCGTACATCGTTTTGCAAAACTTTTTAACATTGAAGCGATTTTTATTCAAAACAATTTCAACGTTAAAACTGAGGGGAATTCCGGAATACAGCGTGGCGATGTCTTTCTCGT
>WGAL01000291.1 GCA_015494845.1 Melioribacteraceae bacterium | reverse complement strand
TTGACGGCGAAATTATCGGCTTGCTTTACGACGCGTTAGAGCCCGGCGCGTATATGGAAAATGTTGCCGAAAGAAGTTATTTAATTCCATATCCTTCAAGCGGCGTGGACGCTTTTTTTGACAGAATTTCCGAGATAAACCAAATTGAAAAACTTGACGTAATTCTTCCCACATTGGATGCCGAACTTTTTGCTTTTTCCAAATTGGAAAATAAGTTTGCCGAGAAAGGAATTAAAGTTTTTCTTCCAACAAAAGAACAGTTGATTTTACGTGGCAAAGACAAACTTTTTGAATTTTGCATTAAAAACGAAATAAGAGCGCCGTTTAATATTCTTGCTACTTCGATTAACGATTTGTATTCTTTACCGGCAGAGTTGCAATATCCTGTTGTGGTGAAAGGAATTTTTTACGACGCTTACATTGCGCACAATTTTCAAGAGGCATCGGCGTATTTTTCTAAAATTGCGGCGAAATGGGGTTTGCCGATTGTAATTCAGGAATTTATTTCCGGCGAAGAGTATAATGTTGTAGCTTTGGGCGACGGCACTGGCGAAACGATTGGCGCGGTAGCGAGCAAAAAAATGTACATTACCGATAAAGGCAAAGGCTGGGCGGGTGTTACGATTTACGACGAGGAATTGCTCACAATTGCTAAAAAAGTAATTGAAGCGTTAAAGTGGCGCGGCGGAGCGGAATTTGAATTTGTTAAAAACAAAGCAGACGGACAATATTACTTGCTTGAAATAAATCCTCGTTTTCCGGCTTGGGTTTATTTGGCTGTGGGCGCAGGACAAAATCTTCCCTATGCGGCGTTGCTGTTGGCTCTTGGCGAAAAAGTAGAGCCGTACAAGGATTACGAAATCGGAAAGATTTTCATTCGCTATTCGTGGGATTTGATTGTTGAAATGAAAAAATTTGAAGAACTTACCGTTAAAGGAGTAATAAAACATGAGTAAGAAAAGATATGAAAGACCTGTAATCGTCAAGCAACAATCCGGATTTATGAATAAATATGGAGCGCGGGAATCAATTAAACCGCTTACGGAAATCGACAATATTAAAATTGACGAATTAACCGAGAAATTCGGTTCGCCGTTGTTTGTTTTTTCCGAAAAGCAGATTAGAGAAAAATACAGACGTTTGTATAAAATTTTCAAAACGCGCTATCCGAAAGTGAGATTTGCGTGGTCGTATAAAACAAATTATTTGAGCGCGATTTGCTCGATTTATCATCAGGAAGGTTCGTGGGCGGAAGTTGTTTCCGAGTTCGAATACGACAAAGCGCGTAATCTCGGCGTTAAAGGCGAGAACATTATCTTTAACGGACCCGACAAAGACGAAGCGGCTTTGGAAAAAGCAATTCGCGAAAAGGCGTTGATTCACATCGACCATTTTGACGAGCTCTATATGATTATGGAAATTACCGAAAGAATCGATATTACGGCAAACGTCGCAATTCGCGTGAATATGGATACCGGAATTTATCCGCCGTGGAACCGGTTCGGATTTAATTATGAAAACGGCGAAGCGATGCTTGCGCTAAAAAGAATTTTGGTTAACGACAGATTAAAACTTCGCGGATTGCACACGCATATTGGCACTTATATTATGAGCGCGGAACCGTATCGCGTGGCGACGCTGAAACTTGTGGAACTCGCCAAAACGCTTTACAATCAATACGATGTTAAGTTGGAATATATTGACATAGGTGGCGGATTTCCATCAAACAACACGCTGAAAGGACAATACCTCGACGCGGAACAAATATTGCCGACTTACGAAGATTACGCAGACGCAATTACTTCGGCGCTTTTTGAATTGAATTTGCCGGCGGACGAATTGCCGGTTCTTACATTGGAAACCGGCAGGGCGTTAATTGACGATTCAGGTTATCTAATTTCAACTGTAATTGCAACGAAAAGGTTATCAACCGGAAAACAAGCGTTGATAATGGATGCCGGCGTGAATTATTTGTTTACGAGTTACTGGTTTAATCATAAGTTGATGCCGACGAAAGAGACTTTTGGTTTTACTGAAAATACTGTGGTTTACGGGCCCCTTTGTATGAACATCGACGTAATTCGCGATGATATTTATTTTCCAACAATGCAAAAGGGCGATAAGCTCGTGGTACTTTACGTTGGCGCTTACAGCGTAACGCAGTGGATGCAATTTATTACTTTACGTCCGAATGTGGTTTTGATTACCGAAGAAGGTGATGTTGAAATTATCCGTGAAGCGGAAAAACTGGAAAACATTACCGCGCCGGAAAGATTGCCGGAAAAACTAAAAGACTTCTCACTGGACGAGCAATTGTAAGATGAGTCTTTTTGTAGATTCCATTTTATACAGTTACGCTCAAATCTTTTTTTCGAACCGGAAGTGGTTCGGGCTTGCCGCGCTGTTGAT
>WGAL01000290.1 GCA_015494845.1 Melioribacteraceae bacterium | reverse complement strand
TTATTAAATGCTCTTATGGAAAAACCAAAAGGCGCATTTACACGCGTCCAAGTTGTGCCTCCGTCTGTTGTTTTAATAATTACAGAGCCTTCGTAAGAAGCGCCTCCTCCGGCGAGAACCGTATTTTCATCAAGAGCTAATGCGCAATAAAGATTTACATACTGTCTGTTTTCCTCCGATTGTTGCAAGTATGTCCAAGTTTGTCCACCGTCGGTTGATTTAATTAAAATACTCGGTTGCAATCCGGCGGCTCTACTTCCCCAGCCCACTGCATAAGCGACATTTTCATTTGCCATTGTTATGCCATGAATATCAAGTCGCGTGTAATTAAATCCGGGAGGAAATGAAGGATTTGTAGCTTTTGTCCAAGTTTCACCGTCGGAAGTGTACCAAATATCCATTCTGCCGCTGCCGCCGCCAGCACAAACTCCGTGCGTGTCTGAGCCGAACGCCATACATTCGATATCACCGCCGGCGTAAGTAAGTTGCGGCGACCAAGTTTGTCCACCGTCAGTTGTCTTTACAATTTCTCCGGAATTTGAAGCCGATGTTAAACACCAGCCGGTTTGGTGGTCGCTAGCGAAAAAGATTTCTTTAACAGCAAGTCCATCATAAGTCCCGACTGCAATTTCAGTCCAAGTTGCACCACCGTCTTCTGTTTTATAAATTTTATCGCCATAACCGCCAACAAAACCTTCCATTTTACTCCAAAAATAAATGGAATATAAACTGGTTGTTGTGTTCGGCAATGTTTCTACTCTAGTCCAAGTTTGCCCGCCGTCGGTTGTTTGTGCAAAAAGTCCGCTAGAACCAACAATCCAGCCGCGATTTTCCGAATAAAAGAAAACATCCGAAATCGGACCAAAAGTGGAAGTGGCAACTTTTTCCCAAGTTTGAGCGTTTACAATTGTAATTAACGCAAAGAAAATTAGTAATGCTTTTTTCATAATTACCTCACGGTTTGTTAAAATTTCATATAAACAAATGCCACTCTGGCATCCCAAAATTCTCTTCTTTTACCAACGGAATTTTTTCTGCCACCGAAATTACCATACAGATTTAGAGAAATATATTCATTTAACTTTATTCCAAAACCGGCAGTAATTTTATTGTAGGCAACATTTCTTCCACCAAAAACAAAATCATTCTTCAAATAAATCCATTCGTAACCGGCTCTAATATAAAAGTTTTTAATAAATTCATATTCAATTCCGAAACGAAAATCGTGATTAAGCGAACTTAAATTTGTAAATCTATTATCAATATATTTTGATGAATCAACAGAAACATTTCCAAGTCTGTATTCAAAACCAAAAGTTAATCCCTTTAAAATTTCTTGAGATGAAATTCCAATTCCACCCGAAATATTTGAGGTTGACCATTCCCAAAGCAACAAATTATTTTTTGCGTTCTCAGACCAACTATATCTGTTAACATAATTGCCAACTGCGGAAAGAACAAATTTTTCGCTCAATAAATATCTGCCTCTGACTTCAAAAGAATAATTTCTGAACCAAGAATATCCGTCTGTAGTCTCAAGTCCGTTAATCGGGAAAATTGATTTCGTATCGCTTGTAGAATAATTTCCTTTAATTCCAATTTGTGTTCGCTCATTAGGAGTAAAATAAATTTGTCCGCCAAAACGAGAACCGTGTTTTTCAATAGTATATTTTTGTTTGCTTCCGCTTAATTCAATTCGGTGCGTATCACCTCGGTAATGATAAGTAATCACAGTAAACAAATTAACGTCGCTTGCGGTAATTCTTTCGCGAATATCAAAAATTTCATAATCGACGCCAAGCACTAAATTGTCCGAAAGAGCATAAGTAATTCCTACTTTGCCGTAAACGTTTCGATAAACAGTTTGTCCGTAAGTATAAACTTTTTTCAGACCGTCCAATAAACCGTATCCGAACAGAGCTCCGAAATTTAACTTATTCGTAACCGGAACGCTATGCGAAAATTCAAACAACGGACCATTATAAATTATATCGCCGATTGTCGTATCGGTAAAATAAAATGCTTCGCCTGCGTAAGTGTCGTGTTTTAATGTTCTGAAAACATTGCTCCTTTTGTTATAAAAATAATATGCTTTCCCTTGGAAGGTTCCGCTTTGACCGAGCGGTTGAATACCAAGGACATTTGCCCCGGTATTAAAATTCCGTTCGGATGAAAATTTTCTTCTATAATCGCCATAATCCGCATTATTGAATTGAGTAATATCCAATCTCACATTTTTACGGCTTTGCCAGAGATAAGCAGGATTTCCGCCAAACATAAACGGATCAAGTTTCTGGTCTTCATCAATAATTGAAAAAGTTAAACCGCCCATTGCTTCCGTACGGCTTATCTGCGCTTCAACAGAAACCGTGATAAAAATAAATAACAAAATAATATTCAAAAATTTATTCATCATTCTTAATTTTTAATTCATAATTCTTAATTAAAATTATTGATATCCAGGCGTCGGATGATCAAGTATCATCCAATCAAGCGTTCCGTCGTTTGTATCCGTTCCAGGTTGTCGCCGTTCCATTGATTTACCGCCATACTTTGGCGGACTTTTAACCCAACCTCTATCAACGCGCGGATCCAGCGTCTTCATTCTTGTTCCGTTCGATTGATATTCCACGCCGTCAAGAATTGTTTCAATGTCTATTCCGTCCGACCACACCGTATCGCGTCCGTCGGCTATAATTATTACATCCGAGGTTAAACTGACGTAAAAATCTACCGTTCTGTCCATTCTGATGTTATATAAATTCGGAACGTTGGGATTATCAAAATCCGAAGCGGACAATTGATTATAAAACTCCCAATCGGCTTTGCTTAAATCAATGCTCGTTGAAACCGTTTGCGTATGGTCGTAAGCCGTTTGCGCCAAAACTTTGAACGTATGCGGTTCAAACGGATAATTATGTTCGCCTGGATTGCCAGGAAATTTAAAAATGTAAGTAACGCCGTCAATATCGCCGTCGTTTCCCCAATCGCAACCAGGCCCGCAATTATCGTGGCCGGAAAGTCTCGCGACAATCATTCCGTCAAGATATTTCGTTTCATCGCTACTGTTATAAAGCTCAATATATTGGTCATAAAAAAAGTAAAAATTATTTACAGGCCCGCCGACGTATAGCTCGTTAATTGAAATTCCTGACGCGGAAATCGGTTGCGTGAAAATATCCGCAGAAACTACTTTGCCGGAATAAACCTCGATACTTTTTTTCGTTCCAACAAATAATATTGAAGAATCAAGCGGATGTAATCCGCGGGCGGAAATTTGGTAAATTGCCGAAGGAATTCCGGTAATACGAGCAAGACCATTTTGATTGGTTTGAAAAGAAGAAAGACCGTATTCCGAAGAAAGAATCACTTTCGCGTTAGGCAACGGCGCCCATACCGTATCTTCCGGCACGGAAGAAGAATCCCACATTACGGTAACATCTAGCGAAGCTTCGCCGTCAACTTGACTCGGAGGAGTTTTTTCGCATGAAGTTAAATAAATTATCAGCAAAAACAAAACCGTAACTAAACCGGTTCTTTTCATTTTTATTTCATTCTCCAAAGTTTGTCAATTATCATACTGAATTCAATGCCGTAAAAGATATCAGGATTTCGCTTAATTTGTTGTTCGCGTTGAGTAATGGGACTATAA
>WGAL01000289.1 GCA_015494845.1 Melioribacteraceae bacterium | reverse complement strand
GCAACGATGTGTATAAGATTATCTTTCATAGTTTAAATAATTTACCAAAAGCGAAATTAAAAAAACTTCCGGTTTATTAAACAACTTCGCTTTACGGCTTTCTTGAAAACTGAGCGCCACTATTTTTTTTATCGTATCAAAACTATTAAAAATCAAATTAAACTCACTTGAATATTTATTTTGAGTCTCTTCCGAATGCTTTTTTATTTTTGCTTTAAGAACCGGAGATATTAAATAGCTCCAAATCGCAACTAATGAGAAAAATCTAACAAGCATCAATAAAATTTCGTTTCCTTCGATTGTCATCGATTCCGGATAAATAAAACTTAGCACCAAAAGAACAATTGCGAGTAATAAAATCAATTGAATTGAAATTTTCTTCAATAAAGTCTTTTTGCCCCCTTTGGTTTTGGAATTCTCTAATTTATCATCAAGATTTTGTTTTGAGAAAGTAATTTCTGTACTCGCATTTTTTTCAATTAACTTAGGCAAGCGTGCTGTTAATCTGCCGACATATATTCCCATTAACAAATGAATAGTTCCGTAAAAAACAATAATTATTTCGCTTAAACTTACTGCTAGAATTGAGATTTTGTCCAATCCGATTTGCTCCAAAATAAAGTAGTAAAACGAATCTATCGATTGCCACAATGTAAAACCAAAAAGCAATGTGTAAACAAAAATTCTCTGAAACGCAGAAAACAAAAGCGTTACGATTCCGTAAATCATTGATGAAACGGCAAAATGCTTGCGTCCGTTAAATACAAGCAAAGCAAAAGCGGTTTGGAAAATCACGGAAATGTAAGCGTTAAAAGGCGTGTAGGGACTTACGATAAATTTCACGGCAATTACAATTGAGGCGGACTTAATTAAAGCGTTTTTATTTTCGGAATAGTAAACTAACAGCGCAATTAAAATCGCGGCAAAACCGCCGACAAACAATCCGGTTAAAGGAATGTGCAAAGCGTGCAACAAACCGCCGAAAGCCGCTTCGTTAAAAGCCCAAAGCGCCGTAAGTTTTTCTACAATTCTTTTATTCTCGTTGGAATTAGCGTGCGACATTGCAAGTTAATCTTCCGATAACAAAATTCCGGCGAGTTTTAAGAGAACGGCTTCGTTGTTTTTTATCGAAAATTTTAATTCGGAAATGCGGTTCTTTGCGCCGATAAGTTTCAACTGCGCTTCGCGAAATTGCGTAAGAGTTACTTTACCGAGTTCGTACATCTCTTTCATCCGCTTGAAATTCAGTTCCGTCGTTTGCAAAGAAGTTTTTTCCAATTCCAATGCCGTTTTGGAATTAACATAAGCAATGTAAGCGTTTGAGATTTCAGCTCGCAATTTCAGTTCGGCGTCCCGCTCGGAAAGTTTCGAATTCTGCAATTGTATTTCCGCGTTCTGCTTGTAAATATCGTTTTGAAAACCGTTAAAAATATTATATTGCAAAGTAACACCGGCGTAAAAAGTTTTATTCGGCTCGTTAAAATCAAGGGCGAACTCGTCTTGCATTGCGTTGTAACCGTAGCCGGATTCAATATTCAGCCTCGGATAAAACGCAGAACTCGCAATTCGCTTTTCCTCTTTGCTAATTTTAATTTCTTCTTTCGCCGAATTAAAATCGGAATTATTCTTCAGCGCAAGTTGAAGCAATTCCTCTTTACTTGGAATTTGCTTGTAGCTAATTTCCCCGTCCACCGAAAAATTCAAGTCAATGTCGCGGTTCAGCAATCCGTTAAAATTCTGTTTTGCTTGTTCCAATTGTGTTGCGGCGTAAATGTAATTTAAGCTGTCCTTGTTAAAATCCACGACGGCGCTTAAATAATCGACATTTCCGCTCTGCCCAAATTTTTCTTTCTCCTTTTGTCGTAAAAGTCGCTCGCGCGAAATTTCCATTGATTCTTTCGCAATCGCAACTTTTTCTTGCAACAACGCAATTTGATTATACTGCTGAATTACTTGCAAAATTATTTGCTCGGCTATCGATTTGCTTTTGTAATACGAAAGTCTTAACGCATATTTTAATTTGGAATATGTCGCAAAATTTTTCATTCCGTCAAACAAAACATAACTTGCCTTCAAACCGAGTAAATTCATTGTGTATGAATTGTAATTTTTATTTCCGTAAACGTAAGTGTAGTTGTCATTGTAAGTTGTAGAAAGCGATAAATCCAAGCGCGGTAAAAATCCTGCGTTGCCAATGTGGTAATTGTTTTGAGCAATTTTGTAATTGTTGTAAGCGATTTTAAGCGTTACGTTATTTTTCGAAGCGATTTCAATAGCTTCATTGAGCGAAAGAATTTCTTGCGCGAAGGAAGCGGCATTCAAAAAAATTAGAACAAAAGAAAAAAATAAGCCGAATTCTTTAAATTTATTTTTGTTCATATTGCTTTAACTTTTTTTGTTCGATAATCGGCGGTTCAATCTCTTCGATGTTTTCCGGCGCGGAACCGAGTATTTTCTTTATTTTATAGCGAACCGAATTTTGCAGAACCAACGAAGACGGCACCATAATTAAAGTTAAGATTGTTCCGATTAACAATCCGTACGCTACCGAAATTGCCATTGGCGCTAAAAACTGCGCTTGGAAACTTGTTTCGAAAATTAACGGACCTAGACCGAAAATTGTTGTAATCGAAGTCAAAATCACTGGACGAAATCTGTTTCTGCTGGCTTGAACAACGGCGTCTTTCAACTTCATTCCTTTTCGTAAATTGTTGTTGTAAGTATTTATCATCACAATTGAATCGTTCACTACAATTCCGATTAGCGCAATTCCGCCGAATGCAGAAAACAACGAAAAAATATAACCTTGGAAAAAATGTCCCCAAATGCTTCCTAAAATTGCAAAAGGAATAATCAAATAAACTAACGACGCTTGTAAAAACGAACGGAAAGTCCAAACCACAATCATAAACATTAAAAGCAAGAATGGCGGAACGGTTAATTTTATCGAACGTATTGTTTTGGCGGAATCTCTGCTTTCGCCTTCAAAATTCCAAGTTATATCCGGAAAACGCGCTTCGATTACAGGTAAAATTTCTTTACGAATTCTTTTGTTTATTGCAGGAACCGAAACTTTCGCCGAAACAACGTCGGCGTCCACTCTGATAATTCTTTGTCCGTCGATATGATTAATTTCAAGAATTCCATCTTTCGAAGTAATATCGGCAACTTCGGTAAGCGGAATTTTACCGCCGTTCGGAAGCATTATTCTCAAATCAAGTAAATTGTTTATGTCTTTCCTTTCGCTCTCCGGAAAGCGCGTCCAAATTTTAACTTCGTCGATGCCTCTCAAAATCCGTTGCGCCTCTTGTCCGAAAAATGCGTCTCTGATTTGATTCATAACGAACGCGGTCGTAAGTCCGAGACTGTAAGCGTAATCGTTCAGTTTTATTCTAATTTCTTTTAATCCTGGCGGGTCGTTATCCACAATATCTTTAACTTTAGGAATTTTTCGCAATCCGTCTTTTACAATTTCCGCCGCTTCTCGAAGTTCGTCGAGACTTTCGCCTCGCAGAGCCACAGAAACCGGCGCGCCGAAATATTTCATTCCCGAAACCTCGAGTTTTTCAACGTTCGGAACAAAGCCGATTTTCTCGCGTAATTTTCTTCGAACCGTAATATTATCCCAAACTCTTTCCTCGCTCCCTGCAAGCGTAACGCGCAAATTCCCTTTGTTTGTAGTCGGACCTAAGGTTCTTAAAATGTTTTTCACAAGCGGCGGTTCGTTCGGAAATTGTTTTTTATACTCTTCGTTTAATTCCCACACTTTAGTTTCAAACGAACTTAACAAACTGTCGGTAATCGTCTCGCGCGAACCCGACGGCAACTCAAGCGAAACGGCAAAAAAGTTAAATTCCAGTTGCGGGAAAAAAGTCGTTTTAATTACGCCGCCTTTCAATCCGCCGATTGTAATTATAAGCAAAGCGATTGGCAACGTCAGCGCAAGCAACGGATGTTTGATTGAAAGTTTCAGAACCGGTTCGTAATATTTATCGCGGACTTTATTTATTGCCGATTCGGCTTTTTGTAAAAGCGGATGTCTTTTAATATCGTCTTCCCCGAGCGCTTTGGAATGCGCAATGTGCGAAGGCAAAATAAATATCGCTTCAATTAGGGAAATCAAAAGCGTGGCAATTACCACAAAACCGATATCAACCGCTCTGTCGCCGAGTTTACCTTCGAGGAAAAAGAAAATCACGAACACGACAACCGTAGTCAAAACGCCGCTTGCAACAGAAGACGCGACTTCCTTCGTCCCGTTAATTGCGGCGGCAAGCGGTTTTTCGCCTCGTTCGTAATGGCTGTAAATATTTTCCGCAATCACAATTCCGTCGTCCACCAAAATTCCAACAACGATAATCATTCCGAGCAACGAAATTACGTTAAACGTCAATCCGTAAATTTTGCCGAGAGCCACCATTCCCAAAAACGAAAG
>WGAL01000288.1 GCA_015494845.1 Melioribacteraceae bacterium | reverse complement strand
GATATAAGCAAAATAAAAAAAGTGCTTCTTTACGAACCTGAAATTACTTTTAAGAGAGTTTTGCTTCGTTTTTTCCGCGAACATAATTTTAAAGTTGAATCGTTCGATAATCCGAAAGATATATTTAATTATCCGTTGAAAAATAAAATTTCCGGATTATTTATTTCTGAGGACGCTTTTTCTTCGAAAGAGGAAGCTGAAAAACTTATTGAGCGCTTCCAGAAGAAATTTCCCAAAATTGTAATTTGCGTTAGTTCTAACAAAGCCGAGAACGAATTTCCGTGCGTGTTAAAAAAGACCATTCAATACAGTTCAATAGAGAGAAAACTGATTGTTGAGTTTTACAAACAGGATTTTCAACACAGAAAAAGCAAATTCAATTTTGTTGGAGTTGCAATTGCCTCAAGTACAGGCGGGCCAATAACGTTGCAACATTATTTCTCAAACCTAAAATATACCGAAAAAGCGGCGTTCTTTATTGTTCTCCATGCGCCTGCTTGGATGCTCGAATCGTATGCGAATAAACTCAATTCCGTTAGTCCGCTCGAAATAAAACTGGGAAGCGACGGAACGCCAATAAAACCAGGCGTCGTTTATGTCGCACCTGGCGATTTTCATATGCTGATTGACGGAAAAGAGAAAAAAATAAAACTAACAAAAGACGAACCGTATAATTTTTTGCGTCCTGCCGCGGATCCGCTCTTTTTTTCGGTTGCTGAAAATTTTAATACAAAATCGCTCGGTGTTGTTTTTACAGGGATGGGATACGACGGTTCGCTCGGTTCGGGAAAAATTCACACGGCTGGCGGTAAAGTTCTCGTTCAATCTCCAGATACCGCCGTAATTCATTCGATGCCTCAATCGGTAATTGATTTGGGTATTGCAGACAGAGTTGAACCGTTGGAAAAAATGTCGCAAGCGACAATTAAAATGATTGAAGAGTTGTATTAATTTTTCGCAAGTAATTTATCAGCAAGTTTCAACGCCACAAGTATTACTTGATCCATATTGTAATATTTGAATTCCGCCAATCGTCCGACGAGAAAAATATTCTTTTTATTCCGCGCTAATTTTTTATATGCTTTTGCTAATTCAAGAGATTCTTTACTCAGAACCGGATAGTACGGTTCTTTACCGATTTCGAGCGAAACAGGATATTCGTACATTACCGAAGTTCCGTTGCAAACTTGTTTTGTTGCGTGTTTCCACTCGACAATTCTTGTGTATTCATGTTCGTTGGGATAATTTATTTGCTGACAAACTTGAAAATATTCTTTTTCAAAATGTTTATGAACGAACTTTAACGAACGGTAAGGCAATTTTCCCAATTTGTAATTGAAAAGTTCGTCCAACTTGCCGGTGTAAATTAAATTCTTCCATTCAAACGGAACAGGGAAAGATGTGTTAAGCAAGAGTTCAATATTTTTATTTTTACACATTCGCTCGAATATTTTCGCGTAACCTTCCGAAGGCATCAGCATAAATTTGTCGTTAAAATATGCATCGTTTTCGTCGTATCGAATTGGAATTCGCGCGGTAACGCTCGGCGATAATTCTTTCGGATTTACGCCCCATTGTTTTGCCGTGTAGTTTTTGTAAAAAGCGTTGTAAAGTTTTTCGCCGACTAACGAAAGCGCTTTTTCTTCGGCGTTTTGAGGCGCTCCGTCAAATTTGATTTTTAACCTGTTTAAAAATTTTTTTGCTTCTTCTTCGGTTTTCAGATTTACATTGAAGAATAAATTTAGAGTCGTTCTATTTACAGGGAACGGATATAATTTTCCGTTAACAAACGATTTTACAACGTGCTTGTGTTCAATCCAGGCGGTAAATTGCGATAAATACTTTATTACCTCGTCCGAATTCGTGTGAAACCAGTGCGGCCCATATTTATGAATCAAAACGCCGTGTTCGTCGTAATAATCGTACGCGTTTCCGCCGATGTGATTTCTTTTTTCAATCACGACTACTTTTTTGCCGGCGCTTGCAAGTTTTTCGGCAATAACGCAACCGGCAAATCCGGCGCCGACTATTAAATATTCAACCATAAATTTATTTTAACTCGGGAATTTTTTCATAAACTATTTCCGGGAAAATAAAATCAGGATAAATTTCTTTTGTCCAAAGATAATATTTCTTAGAATTTTGATAATCATTTAGCATAAAGTAGGAATGTCCGATATTAATTATCGCTATTAACATATCTTTTGAATAACTAATCATTTTGGAATACTTTAAGTATTCGGTAAATCTGAAAATCGCTTTTTCATATTGGTTTAAATAATAATAGTAATTCCCCTCGGAGAATAAACTGTTCAATATATTTCGTTTTGAATGTCGCAAAAAGGTATAAACCGGTTCTTTAAAACCGCTTATTCGCAAATTCAGATAATTAAAGATCGCAGAAAAAACCCGTTCCTCAACATTTGCAATTTCTTTCTCGGTTGTGTTTTCGGATGGTAAGTAATGAAAATTTTTCAGTTTATCAATCGCTCGTGCGCTATAAATACCGCTAATTCCGTGCAAATAAACAATCGAGGAGGATGGATCCAAAAATTCCAGATTGTGTTTTTTGCAAAAATTTTCAAATAACTCGTGTTGTATCATATATAGAATATTTCCGAAAATATCTATTTGCGGATAATTTTCGGCGTAATATTTAACGCGTTCGAACCAATCGTCTTCCAAGAACCAATGGTCGTCGTGCATTATCAAAGTATGTTTGTGAGTGGGAATTTTTTTAATTACCGTCGTAACGGAGGCAGGGTCGAACCCGAGATTTTCGCGCACGAAAAAGTAATCGGGATTGAAAGCCGAATAAAAATTAATCGCTTCTTGGTTTTTTCCGTTCAAAACAAAGGCGAGATTAAAGTTGTTTCTTTGCCCTCTTATTTTTTCGTCCATTCCGAACTTGACGAAATTCACCCAAGTTTTTTCGGAAGAAACTACGGCAATTAAAAAATCTTTATTCATTTAAGTTTACTCAAATATTTTTTTGCAATTTCGTTTTGCGGGTCGAGACTTAAAGCTTTTTCCAAATATTTCTTTGCTTCGTTCCGCATATTCGCGATAAAATAAAGAACGCCGAGATTTTGATAGCCTACGTGAAGTTCAGGATAAAGTTCAATTATCATTTTGAAAATTTTTCCGGCTTCGTCAAAATTATTATTTTCAATGGCGATTTTGCTTTGCTGTAAAATATAATAAACCCACAAGCTTACAAGCAGATTTTTATTTTCGTTTTCCGCAATGTTTCTCCATTTGTCATGAAAGATTTTTTTGTTTCTTTCAAGAATTTCTTGGGGCGTCTCTTCCTTGTCGTAAAATTTTATTTTCTTCATCGAACGGATGCTTCCGCTCCATTCGTGTTCATAAGCGGTCGTTGGAACGATGTAACTTTTGAGATTCGCCTTTTTAATTCTTAATCCCAAATCCCATTCCTCAAAATACGCCGGCGTGTAAGCGTCTTCAAAAATCAGCGTTCCGTCTTGAAAATATTCGGTTTTAACGCCGAACAAAAAGCCCGAAACGGCGTCAACTTCAAGCGGCATGGGAAAAGTTCCTTTATCGAAATATTGAATGT
>WGAL01000287.1 GCA_015494845.1 Melioribacteraceae bacterium | reverse complement strand
GTTTTTCAATTTGCCGTTATAAAGTAGAAAAGGAATTTTATGGATTCGACAACAATAAAAATATTGGGATTTATCGTAACGCCGGTAGTCGCCTTTATAGTAGGCGTTCTTTACGGCGGTATTGTTCGTAAAATTACGGCGAGAATTCAAAACCGCGTTGGACCGCCAATTTGGCAGAACTTGTTGGATATTACGAAATTATATTCCAAAAGAACCGCGGTTCACCACGGCGTAATGCAACATTTAGGACCGGTTTTTGCAATTACCGCTTCAGTAACCTCATTATTTTTTATTCCGGTTCTGAAAGACAGCGCATTGTTTGCTAATTTAAGTTTCGACGGCGATTTGATTTTCTTGCTTTATATGATGGTTTTCGGTTCGCTCGGAATGGCTCTCGGCGCGGGCGAAACCGGCAACCCTAATTCCGCAATCGGCGTGGCTCGCGGGCTTGCAATGATGGTCGGATATGAAATTCCGTTTGTCTTGTCTCTCGTTGCTTTAATGATTCAATTCCACACAACTTCCATTCACGATTTAATGGAAGTGCAAAAAGGATTTTCGAGTTGGCTTATTTTCCAATCGCCGTTTGCGTTTTTGGCGGGAATTTTAGCGTTCCTTGGAATGATGCACTACGCGCCGTTTGACGTTCCGATTGCGCCTGCGGAATTGGCTTCCGGTCCTGTTTCGGAATTTGGCGGAAAATATCTTGCTTTAATGATGACGAGCGCTTCAATATTTACGTTTGCAAAACTTGTTTTATTTACGGATATCTTTCTTGGCGGCGCGGAAGATTTAATTACGCTTTTAATCAAAACATTTGCTTTATATATGATTCCGGTGATTACAGGAATTGTAAATCCGAGATTCAGAACCGAACAAGCGATTCGCTTTTTCTGGAAATGGCCGACTGTGTTCGGAATTATTGCAATATTAATTGTAGTATGGTAAGGATGTAGAATTATGGAAATGGATTTATCGTTAGATAGACAATCGAGAGAAATTTTAGCGACAATTAAAAATTTTGCGCGGAAGCATTCCTTGTGGGTTGTCGCTTACGGAACCGGCTGCGGCGCAATTGAAATTCCGCCTACGATGACTTCGCGTTACGACGCAGAGCGTTTCGGCATTCGCGGAGCCGCAACGCCGCGCCAAGCCGACGTTTTATTAATTACCGGTTATCTTTCCGTGAAAACATTGAAGCGCGTAATCAGAACTTACGAACAAATGCAAGACCCGAAATACGTTATCGGCTTTGGTTCTTGCACGATTAACGGCGGAATGTATTGGGATTCTTACAATACGATTAAACTTTTGGATATGTATTTGCCGGTCGATGTTTTCATTAACGGATGTATGCCGCGTCCTGAAGCCGTAATTACCGGATTTATTAAACTTCAGCAATTAATAAAAGAAGGCAAAGCGGAAGGCGCGAAAAAATACAAAGAAAATATCGAATGGTATCGCGCAAATCAGAAAAAAATTATTAAGAACTGGCGAATGCCGGAATACAATTGGTAATTACTGAAAAAAGAGAATAAACTAAAACTAATAGATATGGAATTAACAAAAGAATACGAATTAGCGGAAAAAATAGAAAAGACTTTCGCGCAAGCAAAGGCGAGAGTTCAGCGTCAAAAGCGCGTGATTGTTGAACTTCCGAACGACGAAGTTCACGCTTTTTTGAGTTTCGCAAAAGGTTCGCTTGGCTTTCAACATCTTTCGCACATTTCTTGCGTCGATTGGATTGAAGATAAAAAATTCGAACTTGTGTTTATTATCTTGAACTACGACTCGATGATTACGGTTCTTGCAAAAACGAAAATCGACCGCGACAAACCGGAATTTCCGACTTTGCTCGGATACTGGCCGCAAGTCGAAACTTACGAGCGCGAAATCCGCGAAATGTACGGCGTTACTTTTGTCGGAAATAACGACACACGCGATTTGATTTTGGAAGACTGGGATAACATCCCGCCGATGAGAAAAGATTTTGACACAATAAAATACAGCCGCGAAACATTCTTTATGCGCGAAGGAAGAGAAGATGCAAAAGATGTTAGAGAAACCATAACAGAACACAGCGGCGAAAAAATACCGGATTTAGCTAAAATTTATTCTGTACGGAATACCTGATGAGAGAAAAAGAGACAACGATTTATTTAGGACCGCAGCACCCGGGTATCACCGGAAATATGATGGTAAAACTCAAAGTTACCGGCGATACCATCGTAAAAGCGGAAACGCATATCGGTTACTTGCATCGTGCTTTCGAGAAGTTAATGGAAGTCCGTTACTGGATGCAATGCTTTCCGATTGTTTGCCGTATTTGCGTTCCGGAACCCGACCCGAACGAAGAAAATCTTGCTCGAGCGATTGAAGAAATTGAAGGACGCGAAGTTCCAGAGCGCGCAAAATATATTAGAGTTCTTGTGCTTGAACTTTCCCGTCTCGCAACATATTTATTGTGGATGGGCGGACAATCCGGCTCGATGGGACTTTACACAATGCCGCAATGGACTGTCGGCGACCGCGATTACATTCTCGATTTGTTCGAAGAATTAACCGGCGGCAGAGTTTACCATATGTACATTTGGGCTGGCGGCGTGCGTCGCGATTTGCCCGAAGGTTTTACCGACAGAGTTTTACGCGTTATGGATTACCTTGAACAACGCTTGAAAGATTACGACAATTTGCTTTTCAACAATGCTTTGTTCTACAAAAGAGCCAAAGGCGTCGGCGTAATTCCGAAAGAAAAAGCGCTTGAATGGGGCGTAGTCGGCGCGCCGTTGAGAGGTTGTGGAATTAAGCACGATGTAAGAATTGACGAGCCGTACGAAGTTTACGATAAACTCGATTTTATTGTTCCGACTTACGAAGGAGGCGACGTTTGGGCTCGCGCAATGGTAAGAAGAATGGAATTCGAGCAATCAATTTCGATTGTTCGTCAAGTGATAGAAAAAATGCCTTCGGGCGATTTTTACAACAAAGTTCCGAACCCGCTAAACTGGAAAGTGCCTCCCGGCGAAGCGTACGTTAAAACGGAATCCGCCCGCGGCGAGTTCGGTTATTATGTGGTTAGCGACGGTTCTATGAAACCGAGGAGAGTTCACGTGCGCGGACCGGCGTACGTTCACGGAATTTCGTTGTTGGAAAGAGTCCTTGAAGGCGCAAACATTGCTGATGTTTCATTTATAATGAACAGTTTGGGAACTTGTCCACCGGAAATGGAACGATAGAGGTAATTTTATGGCATTTGATATAAAAGGAAT
>WGAL01000286.1 GCA_015494845.1 Melioribacteraceae bacterium | reverse complement strand
TCATTACAATTACGGCGTGCTTTTGCTCGGCGCAAAAAAATACGAAGAAGCCGTAAAACAATTTGAAGAAGCGTTAAGAATTGACCCGAATTACGAAAACGCTTTGTACAACATCGGCGTTGCTTACATCAAATGGGGAATGGCAATTAGAGACAAAGCGGTTAATGCCGGCAACGAAGACGATTTGAGTTATCAAGAAAAATTCAAGAAAGCTTTGCCGTATATTGAAAAATATCTTGAACTTAAACCTGACGATGCGGCAATTTGGGATGCGCTCGGTAAAATTTACGCTAACTTAGGCGAAACCGAAAAGTCGAAAGAAGCGTTTAAGAAAGCGGACCAATACAGATAAAATTATTTCAAATTTCTTTAAGGGCTATTACAATTTGTAATAGCCTTTATTTTTTAATGAAAAGCGGTGCGGATATGGATAAGAAATTTCAAAATAAAATTAATATCGAACTTCCTCCGGAACAAGCGGAAGGAACTTATTCCAATTTGGCGATAATTACGCATTCGCCGGCGGAATTTATTATCGATTTTACGCGCGTTGTTCCCGGCGTGCCGAAAGCGAAAGTCCTTTCGAGAATTATTACGACGCCTCAGCATGCCAAAATGTTGTTAAGAGCGTTAGAAGATAATATTAAACGTTACGAGTCCCGCTTCGGCGAAATAAAACTCGAAGGCGGGCAACCGAATATTCATTTCGGTTTTACAAATAACGATAAACCGGAAAACGAACCGATTAATTAAGACAGTGTGGAAAAAGCTTAAAATAGCTTTTGTATTTACGGCGTTGTTATTCATAACAAATGCCAACGCTCAGATTTTGTCTTTTACGCAATATTCAACCGAGGACGGATTGCCTCAAAGTTCGGTTTACTCGATAATTCAAGACCATAACGATTTCCTTTGGGTTGCAACGGAAGAGGGCGCGGCTCGTTTTGACGGAAGCGAGTTCTTAACTTTTACGACAAGTAACGGATTGCCTTACAATCACGTTAGAGTTATTTTCGAAGATTACGCCGGAAATATTTGGTTCGGAACAAATAAAGGACTCGGTTTATTACGTAGTAACACTTGTAAAATTTCTGCAATAAATGATTCGCTTGGTTTTGTAAGCGATTTCGTTTATTCGATTGCGCAAGGAAAAGACTCAACCGTATTTTTTGCAACCGGGCATTCAGGATTATTTTCTTATTCAAAAGGCGAATTCAGAAAAATAAATGTAAGTTCAACTTATTTCTCCGATTCGTTAACCAATGTTTACGTTGATAAAAATAATTCCCTTTGGGTAGGAACCGCTAATGCCGGACTTTGGTTGGCTGAAAATTGCAACACCGGCGCGTTGAAAAAATTTACTCCGTTAAAGGTGCAAAAGATAGTAAAAATTTACATGGACAAAAAAGGAGGGCTTTGGGTATCGTCTAATTCCGGCACCTTTATAATTAACGGAAATTCGGTAACGAAAGTTACTTTTTTGCAAGATGCAATTCCATTGTTTTTCTTTGAAGACGTTTCCGATAAAATGTGGATTGGAACTCAAAATAATGGCGTGTTTGTTTATGATGCCGGTGAAGTTGTGAATTTTCGTGAAAAAAACGGTTTGAGTCGCAATACTTTATTATGTGGAATAGAAGATAAACGGGGAGACATTTGGTTCGGTTACCGCGACGGCGGATTAAGTCGCTTGCCTGTGGAGAAATTTATTATTTACAACAAAGCGAGCGGATTGGCGGATAACAGTGTTTTCGGAATTTATAAAGACAGGTGGAACCGGCTATGGTTTGGGCATTTTTCCGAAGGCGTTACGCTTTATTACAGAAACAGGAGCAAAATTTTAACTGAAAAAGACGGTATTTTGGGCGGGGGCGCGGCGGCGTTTATTCAAACCGACCCGTTTAATGTGATTATTGCCGCAATTCAAGGTTTGGCGATTTATAGAGACGGAGCAATTCAAGACACGATTAGATTTTTCCCGAGAAGTTCGGCAGGCAAAGTTCTTTCTTTATTACAAAAAGATAATAAACGTTTGATTGTCGGAACATCTGAAGGTGTGGACTTTTTTGCCCTTGACAGTTTGAAAAAACTCCCCCCCCCTTCCGCCTACGATACGTTGCGCCAAAGTTGGGTGCAATCCATGTTCCACGATTTTGATAATAATATTTGTATTACAACCGACCCGAAGGGCGTATTCTTTTTTAAGAACGATTCTCTGATAAAAAATTTAACGACTAACGACGGGTTACTAAGTAATATTGTCTTTTGGGGATTACAAAACGAAAGGGGAGAATATTGGTTCTTTACCGATTTGGGAATAAGCATTTACGACGGAGTGAAATTTACTTCAATTACCGAGAAAGACGGTTTGCCTGCGAGCACGTGTTATTTCGGAATTGAATCCGGGAACTTCATTTTTGTCGGAACCCCGAAAGGCGTGGTTCGGATTAATTACGTTGAATATCCTGAAAAAGGAAAGGACGCCCTTAAAATTTATACGAAACGAGATGGTTTTGCCGGCACCGAAATGAATATGTTCGGCGTTTTTAAGGATAAGCGCGAAAACTTGTTTTTCGGTTCAACGGAAGGCGTTACTCAATTAAATCCTAAGGAAAAACCGCGTAAAGCGCCTTCTGCCACTTATATTAAGAACGTGAAAATAATTTCGGATGAAACCGAAATAGATACTTTGCCTTCCGCAACTTTAGAACTTGTTTATTATTTGAATAATGTTACGATTGATTATCGCGGCATTGTATTTTCCGACCCTGATAAAATTTTCTACAAATATAAATTGGAAGGCATAGACAAACACTGGACGGAGACGCAAGAACATACTATTACTTACCGCGCGTTGCCGCCCGGCGAGTATGTTTTTAAGGTTAAATGTAGAAACCAAGACGGAATTTGGGGAGAAACCAATTCTTCGTTGCACTTTATTATTACGCCGCCATTTTGGGAAACTTGGTGGTTCCGTCTTTTAGTGGTTATTATTTTGATTTCTTTAGCTTATGGTATATCGATTTACAAAACCCGGCAAATCAGAAAACGGAATCTTGAACTTGCCCGATTGGTAAGGGAAAGAACCAAAGAATTGCAAAAAGAGAAAGATAAGACTGACGAATTAATACATAATATTTTGCCTGCGCAAGCCGTAAAAGAATTAAAGGCTAAAGGATTTGTTGAACCGCGTTTATTTGAAGAAGTAACTATTTTATTCACAGATTTTAAGGATTTTACTTCCCAAGCTTCAAATTTGCCTCCAGGAGAGTTGGTTGACGAACTAAACAAAATTTTTCTTGAATTCGATAATATTATTGAGAAATACGGTTTGGAAAAATTGAAAACAATAGGTGATGCATATATGGCGGCAGGCGGGGTTCCCATAAAAATTGACGACCACGCAGAAAGAGTGGTGAGAGCCGCTTTGGAGATGCAAAATTATATAAAATCGAATAAAGCTAATTTTAGAGTCCCTTGGCAAATGCGCGCCGGAGTTCACACAGGAACCGTGGTTGCCGGCGTAGTTGGGAAGAAGAAATTTACTTATGATGTTTGGGGCGACGCCGTAAACATAGCCAGCAGAATGGAAAGTTCCGGCGTGCCAGGATATGTGAATATTTCCGCTTCGACATATGAAAAAATCAAAGATAAATTTGTTTGCGAATACAGAGGGAAGATAGACGCGAAAGGCAAGGGCAAAATGGATATGTACCTTGTAATTCGCGAAAAGTAATTACTCCTCAATGTGATTTAAATAACACTATTGCCTTCGTCATTTGACATTCTTGAATTTTGTATTATTTTGAGGTTGAAATTAATATAACAAATAAACAAGGAGAGGACAAATGAAAAAATTATTTACAATACTTTCGGTGGTTTTATTATCAACGGGTATTTTTGCCCAGGAACACAATATTGGTTATCAAGTAATTGTGTGGGACGCTTGTACGCAAAGCACGTTTACTATTACTGGCGACACTATTCAAACAGGGCAGTCGTTTACAATTCCGCCATATACTTTACCTGAGTCGCTTTCTTCTTGGCAAAGATTATATAACGCTTTGGTAGGCGTTACTTTTTCAATTGATTCGGGTGCGACAAATCAAGATATTTATCTCGGCATAAATATTTTGGGATTCGATTGTAACAACGAAGGATTTTATTTCAATCCGGATTTGTTTTTCTTCATGGGTGTAACTGTTGTTGATGAAGACGGTAACTTTTTCGGATTTGACGATGTGTTTCCGTTCAACCCTGGGAAATATGCACGTTTAACTTTCCCGCTTTCCGATGATTTTACGTCTTTGCTTGATACGTTAATGATAACGTTAGACGACATCGGATTTGGCTATTATGTAAATAACATATTTATTCCGGATGGTTTGGAATTTGAAGTTACCGATGATTATATTCAACTCAGATTATCTCACTTTTCCAAATTTGGCGGGGGACGCGGTTCTGTTGTAGATGTTGAAAATCCTGCAGGCGATAAACCTAAAGATTTTGCTTTATATCAGAATTACCCGAACCCGTTTAATCCAACAACAAAGATACGCTATGAATTACCAAATTCCGGTTACGTAACACTTAAAGTTTATGACGCTCTTGGGTCGGAAGTTAAAACTCTCGTTAAAGGAAATAAACCGGCAGGAAGTTATGAAGTTGAATTTAATGCCGAAAATCTTCCTTCGGGAATTTATTTCTATGAACTTAAAACGAATAATCAAGTCTTAACTCGTAAGATGATCCTACTCAAGTAATTTAAGTAAACAATGATAAAGCGCAATGTGGTTTTCATATTGCGCTTTATTTTTTTGTATTAACTTATTCTCCGTAATTTTGTTTATATTTCTGTTGTAAGTAATTTGGATTTGAACTTATTTGGTTTTTTGATAGGAGAATTAAAAATGAAAAAAATGACAAAACGCCTATTAACGTTTCTGTCTTTGTCTCTGCTTCTCACTTCATGCTTTGATATGCCCAAAGAACCCACAATGCCAACTTGGAACGTAGATGTTAATGTTCCGTTAAGTGGGGATTCTTACACAATGGCGGATATTTTGGATACCGCATCCAGTGAATATCTCGGCATTTTGAGAGAAGAGGGGATAAATGACAGTTTGTATTATTTGTTTGTGGATGATATTGAAAACACTTCAAAGGTTAAAGATTCTATTAAGATTAATCCTCTAACGGAGCCTGTTTCAACTCACTTGGTTGCTGGCGGTACAGGCGGTGTTGCGACTATCGGATATGTTGTTAATCCTGACGAAGAATACCATTTGATTTCCGCAACATTTACAACAGGAAGTTTTCATTTTGAATTGCAGAATAATAATGCTAATCCTATTGATTTTTCAATAAAAATACCTGGATTTAAGCATAAAGTATTTACGGACTCTACTTTAACAATCGGTGGGACGGTTGGAGCAAACCAAACTATTTCAGGCGATGTCCCTGTTGCTGATTTTATTTATCATGAATTGCCTGTTCATGAAGGGGCGCCATTAATTCCACCATACAATTATCAAAATGCTGCTGGTTTTTTAGTCGTTGTTGAGGCAAATGCAACAAATGATGTTGACCTGAATATATACACCTCGACAACTGAAATGGGAATTGCGAGATTGGAAGGAAGAATTAAAAGAACCGAATTAGGTAGAGTTTCTCAAACAATTGAAACAGGATTGAAAAGCGATATTGAGAATTTCACGGATGCGATTCATCTGGGAGAAGCGAAATTGGATTTGCGAGTTCAAACTTTCGGGGAAATGGCAAATCTTGCTGTTGTCTTTCAGGATATGAAAATTATGGGATACCTTACCGATGAAAATGATAATATTACTGACAGTATTGCGCTTGTTTTCAACGGTACGGAATCTTTTACCGATTCTGTAATTGCCGGACATATGAAGATTATTGAGTTTAATCAAGATAATTCAAATATTATTGATTTCTTTACTGCACTTCCAAAATCAATTAGCATTAGTAATAATGTAATTTTAGCCCCTTACGGAGATGAAAACCAAGTAGTTTCAACTTCCGATTCCGTGAGAGTTTCCGCAGAGATTTTTGCGCCGGTAGTTGTTTCGGTAAGCGCCGCTTC
>WGAL01000285.1 GCA_015494845.1 Melioribacteraceae bacterium | reverse complement strand
ACAATAAAGAGTGGGAAATGAAAATCAATAAAATTTTAATTTTGATATCCTTTTTTCTTACTTCGATTGTCTTTTCACAGAAAAGTGCGTCAATTTTTTCTAATACGGAAGATTTATTAAATAGGGTAAAAAATCAGAATGCACAACTTTTCGCGCCGGAAAATTTCGCCAAAGGAATGAAACTTTACAATCGCGCGAAATCCCTTTACGAACAAGGCGTTGCAAGCGATTCCGTTTTCGCAATTTTACAAGACGCCGAAAGTTATTTTTACAAAGCATCCGAACGAGCAAAAATCAACAAAGACCTTTTTTCCGAGGTTTTGGAATTACGCAAAAAAGCGCAAACAAGCGTTAAAAATACTCCGGCGGCTCTTCCCTTTTTTAACGAAGCGGAAAAATCATTAAAACAAGGAATTATTTTGTCCGAGCGAGAAGAAAGTTTGGACGAGATAAACAAACGAATCGACAAAGCAAAAAAGAATTACCTTGCGGCAATTACCATTAATAAACATCAAAATATTTTTACACCGGTAATTGAAATCCGTCAAGCGGCAATTAAGGAAAAGGCGGATTTGTTTTCGCCGAAAAATTTTAACGAGGCGGAAAGTCATTTTAATCAAGCGATAAACTACGCACAAAATTCGGATTTCGAAAATTTCGTAAAAGAGATAACCGAAAGCAAAAAACTTTTCAAGCAAGCATATTCAATTTCGGTTTTGATTTCATCTAACAACAACGATTTACTTACGGCGATTAAATACGCCGAGAAAGCCGGCGCGGAAAATTTCGCGACTGAAAAATGGGATGAAGCGAAAGATAAACTCGCCGAAGCGTCGGAAGATTTTGAGGAAGAGAATTACAAAGATTACAAAAAAGAAATAACGCTCGCTAAAAAATTATTCTGGGACGCCGAAGAAGCGGCGCTTTACAATCGATATGTAGGACAATACGAAAAAACTTTGGATTCTTTAAAGGAACTCGACGTCGGGAAATTTGCGCCGATGCAAACCCGGAAAGCGGAACTATTGATTTCAAAAGCCAAAGCGACGTTTAACGATGATAAATACGATAAAAATCTTCCTAATTACTCCGCAAAAATCAACGGCGAGCTGACGAAAACAAAAGAAATAATAAAACTTTACGAAACCGGAAACCAAGCGTTAATCGACAGTTTAATACTCAATGAAATTTACCCGTTCGGCGAAAAAAACGCGCCTGAGAAAAAAATTGCTGTTGTTGAGGAACCGAGTAAACCGGAAATTAAAGTCGAAGAAAAAACCGTGAAAAAACCAAAACCGGTTGCGGTAACAAAAGGATTCGAGAAAAAAGAAACGACAATTGAGCAAAAACAACAGAAACAAAAAGTTAAACAAGAACCGTCAACGCCAAAGCAATTATCGCCAATCGATAAAACAATTCAGTATTTCAAAAAGACTTTTTCGGAAAACGAAGCGATACTTGTAAGAAAAAGGAACAACAGTTTCAGAATTCGGCTTGTCGGATTAAAACTTAAAGCGTATCAGAAAAAGCTTACCACGCAACAGCGCAAATTATTGATGAAACTGCGCAACGTAATTCAATATTCGCGAGATTTGAAAAAAGCGATTATCGAGGTTTATTCGGATTCGAAAGGCGGCGATGATTTGAACAAACGCTTGTCGGAAAGTCGCGCGGCAATTGTGAAATCCACATTGATTAAATACGGTGTGCGAAAAAACAAATTAGTCGCAAAGGGAATTGGAAATAAAAATCCGATTGCGTCTAACGCGACATTCGAGGGAAGAAACAAAAACCGCAGAATTGAAGTAATTTTTGTGTTTTGATTTACGCGCGTCAAAAACGTCATTGCGAGCTAATTTGCGTTAGCAAATTAGCGTGGCAATCTACCGTACCGTGTACAGAATGGTTAAACCGCATTTTGAATATTTGTCTTTTGCTTTACAAACTGACAGATTGCTTCGTCGCTAACGCTCCTCGCAAGGACGACGGTGTTAGAAATTACCGCGTCGCTGCGTTCCTCGCAATGACGGACAGGCGAGGCGTATCGGAATAGGAACGCAAAATTATTCTTCCTTTTTTTCTTCCGGTTTTAATTTCGGAAAATGGTAATAGATTGTTTGTAGTATTTTTTCTTCGATGCTGTTTTCAAAAACCGGATAACTATATTTGTAATCCGGAATGTCGGTTTTCTTCTCGTAATCGAACTCTTTAATCAAATTTCCTTTTGCGTCGTAATAAACGATTTTTAAAATTCCGTAGCGGTTCAACTTACGGTTAAAATTATAATAAGTTTTCGACTTGAATATTTTCTTGTCAATCGATTCGATATTTAACGGCGGTATGTGCGTTTGCATCACCCAAACCCAAATATCGTCGCCTTTTGCTTTTACGCTTGCTTTGTCCAAATACGCAGTTAAATTTTCCGCGCCGAGAATTTTAACGTATTCCTCGTTCTGAGTTTGCGAAAAAAACGCTTGCGTAAAGAAAGCCAATAAAATCAATACTCTTATCATCTTGAACCTCGTTTGCTTTTATTTTTCTTCTTTTTGTTTTTTCTCTTTTTGCCTTTGTCCGATTTTTCGTCTTCAACGAGCATAAAATCAATTTCGTGCCGGGTTTCGTCAACTCTTACAACCTGCACTTTCACTTTGTCGCCCAAACGGTAAACTTTGCCTGTTCTGATTCCGACAAGCGAATATTGCTTTTCGTTATATTCGTAAAAATCGCTTTCCAAATCGCGCAGACGAATTAAACCTTCCGCGAGATTTTCCGTCAATTCAATGAACATTCCGAAATTCGTAACGCCGGAAATAACGCCGGTAAATACGTCGCCAAGATGATTTTTCATAAATTCGACTTGTTTTATGCGAACCGATTGACGTTCGGCGTTTGTCGCTTTGCGTTCTTGTTCAGACGAATGTTTGCAAATTTCGTCGAGTTCTTTTAACGAATACTCCGGATTGTTTTTCGTAACGTAAGAAAAAATCAGATTGTGCACAACCAAATCCGGAAAACGGCGAATCGGCGAGGTGAAATGCGTGTAATACTTAAACGCAAGTCCGTAGTGCCCGATGTTTTTTGTCGAGTATTCCGCTTTTGCCATCGAGCGAATCGCGACGTTGTTAATCAGGGCTTCTTCTTCGGTTCCTTTAACTTGTTCAAGCAACGCTTGAAATTGTTTCGGCGTGTTCGGCGAATTAGGGTCGAATGAAAATCCGAGCGATTTTACGAATTTCGCAAATTCGATTAATTTTTCTCTGTCCGGCAAATCGTGAACGCGGTAAACAAACGGCTTTTCTTCCTTCTTTTTCTTGTTCACGTGCGTCGCCACAATCCGGTTTGCAAGAAGCATAAATTCTTCAACCAAATGGTGCGTTTCGATTTCCTTTTTAACTTTCGCTTCAATCGGAACGCCGTTTTTATCGAGTTTGAACGCAACTTCCGGCGTATGGAAATTAATGCTTCCGTTGCGAAATCTTTTATTGCGCAAATGTCTCGCCAATTTCGAAAGGCGGAACAACTCGTCGTAAAACGCGCCTTTGCCGTCGTCGAGAATTTTCTGCGCTTCTTCGTAAGTAAAACGTTTGTCGCTTTTAATAACCGTTTTGGCAATTTTGTAATTAACCACTTTCGCTCGCGGCGTAAGTTCGGCGATTACCGAAAAAGTTAATCTTTCCTCGTTTGGAACAAGCGAACAAATTTTGTTCGACAACCTTTCAGGCAACATCGGAACGACTTTCCCCACAAAATAAACGCTCGTCGCGCGCTTTTCCGCCTCTTTGTAAATCGCCTCGTTTTTTCTTACGTAATGGCTCACGTCCGCAATGTGAATGCCGACTTCGAAATTTCCGTTTCTTAATTTGCGCAAAGAAAGCGCGTCGTCAAAATCTTTCGCGTCAACCGGGTCGATTGTAAACGTCGTGATTTTTCTGTAATCCAAGCGGTTTTTAATTTCTTCTTCCTTTATTTTAACGGGAATTTTTTTCGCGGCGGTAAGAACTTTTCTCGGAAACGTGGGCGAAAAACCGTTTTCGCGCGCAAGACTGTAAATCTCAATATCGTAAGAACCGGCTTTGCCGAGCGTTTCTTTAATTACGCCGATTGGCGGCAAATGCGGGTCAATCCATTCAATATCGGTAACTACGACTTTATCTTCCGGTTTTGCGCCGTTAAGAAATTTTTTATCGACGTAAATTTTTCGGTGAATTTTTTTGTCTTCCGGTTCCACGAAATAAAACGCTTTTGTTTTTTTCAGCGTTCCGATTATTTCGTTTCTGCTGCGTTCCAAAACTTCGATTATTTTTCCCTCGAAGTTTTTGCCCTTTTTGTGCGCCAAAAGTTCAACTTTAACGACGTCGCCGTCAAACGCCGTTCCCATAAATTTTTCTGGAATAAACAAATCGCGCAAAAATCTGTTTTCCGTTCTCACAAATCCGTATCCGCCTTCCGGCGCGTATTGAAACGTTCCGGTTAAATCGCCTTCCACTTGCGGAATTAATTTGTATCGCTTGCCGGATTTTTCAAGAAAACCTTCTTCAACCAATTTGTTCAGAACCGCTTTTAACTGCGGATATTCGTGTTCGTCGATGTTTAATCTGCTTGCCAAAACTTTCGGCTTTATTCTCAAATCTTTATTGCGTCTGAAAAACGCTTTTACTCTTTCTTTCATCTGTGTTCCTAATGTTAATTATTGTTCACTAATTTTTTAAAACGAAACTTTGTATTTAATACCGATTTCGTCCGTCATTTGCGTATTGCTCAAATAACCGGTGAGCGGTTCTCTGCGTTCCAATCTTAACGACAAATTTTTATTAAAGAAATATTCCACTTTCCAATTTGCCTGGGCGATATCCTGAAAAACTTCCTGACTTCCGCCAATCGAATAATAAAATCTTCCGAGCCGTCCTTTAAGCATAATTTTTGTTCTGTTGTGCGTTTTGCTGATATCGACGTCGTTAATCAAATCGCCCATTGCGGAATTGAGAAAAACGCCCATTACCGTTCCGAGCATCGCCGTAGTAGTGGAAGTCAATTCATTGGAGAATTTATACTGTTCGCTCGAACTCAAATCATTGTTGAATTTCCCGATTAAAATAAACGACATCGCATCCGACGCGTCGAGTTTCGGGTCGGGAATGTTGTTGTCGATATTTTTCTTTCCCACGTAAACCGCAATGTTCGATTTTTTCGCGGTAAGATTTTCGCCCAAATCTTTCAGCAATCCCTCAAGTTTAATTTTAACGGCGACTTCCTCTTCCGCAATTCCTTCCGTTTGCGCGCTCTTGTAATGCACGCCTTTGTAAACGGCGGTAATATCGAGATACGGATTAAGCAAATCGCGCTCGAAACGGATAACGCCTGCCGCCTCGAACGTGCGGAAAAAATCGAGCCGCGAACCGGGCAAAAGGCGAAACTCGCCTTGCACGACGTCTTCGCCTTCGATTGACGCAAGTTTCATCGAACCGGTAATTATCGCTTTAAGTTTTTGGTTCGCCACCTTTGAAAAAACAAAATTCAACGTTGCGCGGTTTACGATATCGAACGTAAGGTTGTAATCAAAAAGACTTTCCTTGTTTTCGTTCTTTTCGTCGGACGCTTTTTTAAGTTGCGCTTCGATGTATTTTTCAAGCAATTCCTGCGCCTTGTTTTCGCTTATTGCGTTAGAATCCGCGACGTATTCGTATTGAATATCGGAAAGATCAACTTCGCTTCCGCCGCTTTGCGAGGAAATCGTAATATCGGCATCGACGATTTTCAATTTCCCTTCCAAATACGCTTTGCCGTTTACGTAACTGAATTTCCAACGGTTGCCGGTTTCCACGTAAAGATTGCCGTAAAAGAACGGATTGATGTATTTGGTTTTGTCGGAAAGCAAACCGAGTCCGCCGTTGAGTTCTATTCCGAGGACGTCGAATTTGTATTTGTCGAGCGAAATTTTTCCTTTCAAATCCACGCGCCCGTTAAAGCCGGAAAGCGAATCGTTTTTAACGTAGAAATCTTTAATG
>WGAL01000284.1 GCA_015494845.1 Melioribacteraceae bacterium | reverse complement strand
TCCTTTCATTGCGCTTGAATCGTTCGGCGCGACAATCAACGCGTTTTCAAAATACTTGTGCGCCTTTTTATCGCCGCCTTGGTAATAATTAGCCCAACCCAAATATAAATTGACGCCGTATGCGCTCGGATATTCATCGTACGCTTTCTCGAAAAACACAATCGCGTTCAAGTAATCGCCTTGATTGAAAAATATCAATCCCAAGTTGTAATTTGCCGTGTAATTGTTCGGGTCTTTCTTCAAGATTTCTCTGTAAACTTCTTTCAATTTATCGTAATTGCCAAGATTGGAATACGGATAAGTTAAACCGAAAAGCGCTTCAAGATTGTTATCGCCAATGCGCGCCGCGTTGTTGTAATATTTTATCGAATTCTGGTAATCGCCCTTTAAATTGTAGAGCCAGCCGAGCCGGTAATTGTAAAGGTAATCCGATTTTTCTTTGTCCGAAAGAGCTTCTTTTAAAACTTTTATCGCTTCGTCGTAATCGCCAATTTTTTCGGCGGCAATCGATTTGTAAAACGCATCGACGCGCGTAGAAACTTGCGCGTTGACTTTTAATCCGAATACAAATAAAAACAACGCCGATGTTAATAACGCTAACTTTTTCATTTATCTATCTCCTTTTTTTATTGCCTTAAATTTACCGTTTACACCCTCGTGTAGAATTTCCGTAATTTCTCCTTCGTTCGAAATAACAACCTTCCCGTTGCCGGTTCTATGAAAATATGAAAATATTCCAGAGCCGGAAATTTCGAGTTCCGAGATAAGTTCAAACTCTTCATCGTTTTCCCGCTTGAACCAATTAAATCTGCTTTCGGCTTTCATTATTTGTCCGCCAAGCAAAAACAACTCTGACAAATACCGCGTAAGACCGTCAAAAACCGAGCTTAAAGGATAAACGTCGCTCCAAACCAATTTTTGCGAATAGCCAAGCGGAACTTTCGTAGCATTAAGATAAAAATAATGCAGCGCGCTTTTCTTTTTGCCGATGTAATTCATCGCGTAAAACATTTTTTCGTTTACGTAAATATTTAATCTGTCACCGTTTTGGTTCTCAATGTAGGTGATATTCAAAATATCAACATTTACTTTCCACTTTTCGTTAAACTTCTTTTCGTTCAGTTCGCACTCGAAAACGAACTCGTCGCCAAGCTTAAACGTAAACGCGTTTTTAATTGTTTTGTGCGTATCGATATTTCTTACCGTTTCGTCTTTTCGCGGATAATCGAACACGCGTAGTTCTTCCCCGCCGGCTTTCTCGCTCAAGTATTGTGCAAAAGGAAACTTGTAAGTTTTATCGCCTAATTTATCGGTAAGTTGAAATTGAAAATGCAAGTGCGGACGAGGCGAACGCCCGCTGTTTCCGCAACGTCCGATTATTTGTCCTTTACGAACTTTATCGCCTTCTTTTACCGTAATCGATTTCCGCTTCAAATGCGAAATGTGCGAATACAAACCTTCGCCGTGGTCAATGATTACAGTGTTTCCCCAATTTTGCGCCAAATTCACTTCGCCGATTTTGTTATCGGAAATTCCGTCCACAACCCTCACAATCTCGCCGTCCAAAGGCGATGCGACAGGCGTGTTAAAGCAATAGAAATCTTCCGGCTGACGCCCTTCCCCGCTGAAAAAACTTCCACGCTCGTCGGCAATTTCAAAATCCCACGCGTATTTCCAGCCGTCTTTGTGAGTGTATTCGCCGTCGAAGGCTTGCGTAACAATCCACGAACCAAGAAACGGAAGCTCGGCAAATAAATACTTAAATCCCTCGAACCTTGCAACGCGCGTTGTGTGATAATAAAAATTTTCTTCCGGCGAACCGGGAGTAAAATAAAGAAGCGTCAAATCGGTGCTTTCCTTGCGAAACTTCAAACTGTAAATCGTTGAAAGCGTTACAACGTTGAACGGCAAAACCAAAACCGGCAGTAATCTTTCTTTGAGAATGCTATCGAAAAATAGCGTGAAAATTATTACGAAAAATATTGTAAGAAACAGAAGAGGCAAAGTTTTTCGAGAAATGATAATCATACTTCCGCCAAGCGCAAACGCAGTGAGAACCGCGTTGAACGAAGTTAAAATTAACAACGTTTGCGAAGGTTGCGTAAAAAAGAAATTCACAATCGCGTAATTTATTAGAAACGCCAAAACCGTATTTATAAACATCACTCTCGAGAAAACGAGAATTATCAGCAATAAGAAAAATCCGGCGAGCGCTTTCGTCTGCAATAAAATCAATGCAACGGATGAAAAGAATAAATTCAACCAATCGGGAAGAAACGAAATGTAATTATTCATCGAAGAAAAAATATCGCGGTAATAAACGCCCGGGAACTGAAGAATTACAATAAAGAAAATGTAAAGCGTAAGAATAAACGGCAAACTCAATCCAGGCAAGTTAAAAACGTTCGCCATTAAGTGTTCGAGCGATGCGGAAATAAAAAAAGTAAGAAAAATAAACACGACGGCAATTCCAACGACAAAGGGAGTTATTTGAAAGAAAAACGCAATCGCCGCGCCGATTAAAATTCCGTTAAAGCCGTAAAATCCGTTGCGAATTTTTTCCTTGTCGAATTTCAAATAAAACGCGAACGCGTTCGAAAGAATTACGCCAAGCAAGCCCATCGCGCCTACTTGAAAATCGAAAAACGAAATCAACAGCGCGGCAAGCCCGAACCACTTCCGGTTCGAAAAAAAGATTTGAGCGTAACTGTATAAAATGGAATCTACAAAAAGACTCATCTTACAATTGCTCGTCCAGTGAGAAGTCTTTCAGTTTTTCCGGCAATCTTTCCGGCGCGGTTACGTTTTCCAGTTTTTCCGCTTCGCGGATAATTTCAACCTCGCCTTCTTCGGTAATCAAGACCACATTCGGGCGCAAAGTAATAAATTGCATCCACTGCGTTACGCTGTAAGCGCCAACGTAAAGTACCACGAGCTTATCGCCCTTTTGCATTGTTGGGAAATAAATATCATCGCGAATTACGTCGATGTTCATACAAAGAGGTCCGTAAACCACGGTGTTTTCAGTAAAACCAAAAGTCTCCTTTGTTGGCATCAATTTATGATTGAACCAGTAACTCGTAAACAAATAATTCACGCCGGCATCCATTATCAACGCTTGTTTTCCGGTTGATAA
>WGAL01000283.1 GCA_015494845.1 Melioribacteraceae bacterium | reverse complement strand
TTTCTTAGGCGGCGATTACGATATGACTCTCGGTTTAAATATTCCACTGTTGCACGATGTTTATGATGTTTTGAATAACACTGGTCACATGTGGAACGATTATCCGGCAAGTCTCAAGGACGATTATTCCGGCTATGAAGATTATTCCGCAGGCTACGCTTTGGCAAAATTCGATATCGGGAAAAACTTTACGATAATTCCTGGAATTCGTTATGAAAGAAACTTTACTTCTTACACGGCTAACCAAGGCGACGAAACCGTTTATTTAAGTAGAGAAGGTTATTACCACACGGATACCACAATGACGCGCAAGAATGAATTTTTCTTGCCTAATCTTCATATTCAATATCATCCGGTAGATTGGCTTTACGTAAAATTTGCTTACACAAATACTTTAACTCGTCCGAGTTATGCGCAATTGAGCCCGAAATATAATATCGGGCAAAACAATGTTTCAATGGGAAATCCGTTTTTAAAACCTGCTACATCCCGCAACTTTGATTTGAATGTTTCGGTTTTTGAAAATTATGTTGGATTGTTTTCAATAGGCGGCTTTTGGAAAAAAATTCACGATTTGATTTTCTACACCGGAAAAAGAGCAATTCTTGACCCTGCCGAACTCGGTTTACCTGACTATACTTACGGAAGTACGTATTCAACATTTGTCAATAATGAATACGATGTTGATTTATGGGGAATTGAAGCGGAATGGCAAACGCACTTTTGGTACTTACCAGGCTTTTTAAGCGGATTTGTGTTTAGCGTAAACTATACGCATATTTTCTCGGAAGCTAAGTATCCGAAAACAATAATTGAGTCTCAATTTGATCCTGGTCATATTCCGCCGTTCGTTCAAACAAACATCGATACATTCTATACTAACAGATTGGTAAATCAACCTAATGATATTGTTAATCTTTCAATCGGTTATGATTATAAAGGATTCTCCGCAAGACTCTCGATGATTTATCAATCGAATATTTTCAAATACAACAATTTTTATCCGGAATTGGAAGGATTTATTGACGATTATTTACGTTGGGATCTTGTCGTAAATCAAAAACTGCCGGTAAAAGGCCTGAAAGTGTTTATGAACTTTAATAATATCTCCGGAACTTACGATAAGGCGATTGTGGCATATACAAAATTCCCAACTAGCGAACAAAGATACGGCTATACTATCGATCTCGGTTTAAGGTATAGTTTCTAATTATGAAAAACAATTTTTTGCATAACAAATTATTTATTAACTCACTAAAAGGAGGAATTATGATTCCCAAACGTTATATCTTTACGATTATTGCCGCGTTATTCATATTTAGCGGCGTTAGTTTTGCGCAAATTCCCGACGACCAAGATACCGTAATGGTTCCGTACGATTACGTAAACAACAACGGCGATATTACGGGTTCGTTGAACCAATTTATTGCCGACGATATGGCTGATGGCGGAATTCCAGAGGGACGCGTTTACAAATTACAGAGAGGCGCTTACTATATGTTAAGCGGAACGATTGTCGTCGACGGTTATAAGTTAAGACTCTACGGCGAGCCAGGCCCGGAAGAAACACAGCCCGCCGTTGTTTGCGCTGGTTTCAAACCCGACGGTTCCGGAATTTGGCAATTATTTAAATCTAAGAACGACGTTGAATTTAAAAACATTTATTTCTTAGGTTCAACGCCAACAGATAAGTTATCCGGAGAGTTAGTTCGTTTTATTACCGATAGCACGAAAATTGTCGCCGATAATTGCGTGTTCGATTCATTCCACTTTATTACTATTCACTTCTTCAAGGTTTCTTACAATAGCGCTTATATAACTAACTGCTATTTCAGAAACTTGAATCACAAAAACGGCGGTAAATACAACGGACGCGGGTTGAGAATGTTCCAATCGCAACATGTCGATACCGTTATTATGGTTAACAATACTTTTGTTAATTCGAACAGTTTCTTCCTTGATTTAAACAGATTTGAAATTGCGGATTACGCTAAAATTGACCACAACACAATTATTAATACCGTAAAATTCGTATTTCAATGGCACTGGCAAACAAACGCTTGGTTCACCAACAACTTGTTTTATAACGGGCACTCTTACGGCGAAACAATGGCGGACAGAGCGCACCAAGATCCCGACGGCTTAGTTTTCGGTATTTTCGGAATTGACACGATTGGCGTGGATTCTATCGGAATTGAAGAAGCCGACAGAAATGTGGTTCTTACAAACAACGCTTGGTATTATGATACTTACGTTACGAACTATTGGGATTCCCGCGATACCGTTGACGCCGAGCCTTTCTTGAATTCCCGTTCGCAAGCTATGTTTGACGATGATCAAACTTGGCCCGGACTTGTTGAAGAAAACAACGTGAATTACGGACCTACTTTCACTAAGTTCCCGACTTATTCCGACGGTCACGTCGTAACCGAAGATATGGTAACTTATATGTGCGACCAACGCGACGGAACTTCGAACGGAACGAACAACTGGGGATTTTATCCTGACGGAACAGTATTTCACGTTTATTGGCCGCTTAGCACGGTTGAAGATTTCTCTTACGGAACGGACGAGACAATTTACACCGGCGGAACAGGCGGTTTCCCGATTGGCGATTTAAACTGGTTCCCTGATAAAAAAGCCGAATGGGAAGATTGGATTAACGATGTAGAGGACGAAGTAAACGGCGTTCCAACAAAATTCGAATTGAGCCAAAATTACCCGAACCCATTTAACCCGACAACGGTAATCAATTTTAGAATTCCTCAAAAAGAAATGGTTACCTTGAAAGTTTACAACGTTTTGGGACAAGAAGTCGCTACGTTAGTAAACGAAGTTAAAAACGCAGGCGCATATCATATTTCGTTTGACGCGGCAAACTTGCCTTCGGGCGTTTACGTTTATACGATAAGCGCGGGCGATTTCACCGCTTCGAAGAAAATGATACTTCTTAAATAAACGATTGGTTTAGTTGTGCAGGGGACTGAAATACGTCCCCTGTTCTTTTATAAATTATTGAGAGTGTTGAATGCGCTACGGTTACTTTGACGATATAAACAGGGAATATGTGATTACAACGCCCCAAACGCCTTATCCTTGGATAAACTATTTGGGCAACAGCGATTATTTCGCATTGATTTCAAATACGATGGGCGGTTACAGTTTTTACCGCGACGCAAAATTACGGCGAATAACAAGATACAGATACAATAACGTTCCTCTCGATTCAAACGGAAAATATTTTTACATAAACGATAACGGCATAGTTTGGAATCCGGGTTGGCAACCGGTTCAAACGGAATTGGACGGTTACGAATGCCGTCACGGAATGAATTACTCCAAAATAAAATCTTCGAAAAACGGTTTGCAAACGGAAATTCTTTCCTTTGCGCCGCTTAACGAAAACGCGGAAATTCACAAACTGAAAATCAAAAATATTGGCGGGGAGAAAAAAAGTTTTTCATTGTTTTCGTTTGTCGAGTGGAATTTGTGGAACGCACT
>WGAL01000282.1 GCA_015494845.1 Melioribacteraceae bacterium | reverse complement strand
GGCGTGCTTGGCTGGGGCGGCTGGTGGGGCTGGGACCCAGTTGAAAATTCTTCGCTTGTGCCGTGGATTATGGCTGTTGCCGCAATTCACACGATGATTGTTCAAAAGCATTCGCAAAAGAAAACCGACAAGCCCGGAAGATTCGTAAAAATCAATTTGGTTTTAAGCATACTCACTTTTATTCTCGTTATTTACAGCACGTTTTTAACGCGCAGCGGCGTTTTAAGCGACGCTTCCGTGCATTCTTTCGTTGCGCCGGGAAGAGTTGTGTTTCTAATTTTATTGGCTTTCTTATTTTTCTTCTTGATTATCGGTTTCGGCGCGTTGGCTTTCCGCTGGAAATATCTTGAAGAAAATTTCACTTACGAAGAAAATTTTTGGTCGCGGGAACTCGCGCTATTTACCGGAACAATAATTTTAATTGCCGCGTCAATTGTGATAATTTTTGGAACTTCATTGCCGATTGTTGGGAACACTGTGGATATTGCGTTCTACAATAAATTTGCTCTGCCGATAGCGATTTTATTGGCTTTCGTAAATGGCTTGAGTTTAAAATTGCGCTGGGGCAAAACCGACCCGAAAGTTTTGCTTAAGCAATTAAAATTACCCTTTGTTATTTCTTTTGTTTTATTGCTTGCAATTGTTTTTATCGGAAAAGTTTACCGTCCGATGTATGTGATTTTGCTTTACTTCAATATTTTCGCGCTTGTTATTAATTCCGAAATCGCTTGGCGCGTAGTTAAAAAGCGTCCGATAAAACTCGGCGCTTACATTGCTCACATTGGCGTTGCAATATTTGTTTTTGGAGTTCTTGCCAACGGCGGTTACACGAAAGAAAAACATGTAAAACTGGTAAAAGGCAAGCCGGTAGAGGCTTTAGGCTACAAACTTACTTTTACCGGTTACGAACCTTTTGACAAGGGAAAGAAATTTCATTTCAACGTAAATGTTGAAAAGGACGGCAAAGTAATTAAACTTGCGCCTATTATGTTTATTTCCGAAATGGATAAAAGTTTGATGCGCGAACCAGATATTATTCAAACTTTTACTAAGGATTTTTATTTGTCGCCGGTCGGTTACGATGATAAAAATTCAGGCAATGCAAATGAAATAGAACTGAAAAAAGGTGAAACAAAAAACGCAGACGGACTGGAAATTACTTTTGTCGATTTCGATTATCCCGAGAATTTTATACAAGCAATGCAAAGCGGCGAGCGTATGACACTTGGCGCGAAATTAGAGATAAGATACGACGGCAAAGAGATAACGCTTACTCCAAAACAAATTGTAGAAAACGGAAATACTACGCCTCTACCGGTTAAGGTTCCCGATAAAAATCTTGAAATTAGTTTAACTAAAATCGATGCAAGCGGTAAAGTTAAACTGCAAATTGGTAAGAACGCTTCATCCGAAAAAGTTGGAGTGTTTACCGCAGATGTTAGTTTCAAGCCGTTTGTTTCGTTAATCTGGATTGGCATTTACATTATGGGACTTGGCTTCTTGTTTTCAATTGTTTACAGGATGCGTGGTTCTAAATAAAATGAAAACGAAGAAAGAACAACAGCGCGCTAAAAAAATTTTTGATATTCTCGCAAAAGAATATCCCAATCCAAAACCGGCGCTAAATTATTCCACGCCTTTCGAGTTGCTTGTTGCGACAATTCTTTCGGCTCAAACAACGGACGAAAGGGTTAATATCGTTACCGAAAATCTTTTCCGCAAATACAAAAAGCCGGAAGATTACGCAAATGCCGATTTGAGCGAACTTGAACAAGATATTTTCTCAACCGGCTTTTACAAAAACAAAGCGAAAAGTCTAAGAAATTGTTGCGCGGCTTTAATTGAAAAATACGGCGGCGAAATTCCCAAAAGCATTGAAGAAATGACAAAACTTCCTGGCGTGGGAAGAAAAACCGCATCGGTTGTGCTTGGCAACGCTTTCGGAATTCCCGCAATAGCGGTTGATACGCACGTAAAACGTTTGGCAAATTTACTTCAGCTTACCAATTCGCAAAATCCCGATAAAATTGAAGAAGATTTAAAAGAACTCTTACCGGAAAGTTATTGGACGAATTCGTCGCATTGGTTGCAGAAGCACGGTAGAACCGTTTGCATCGCGCGTCGTCCTAAATGCGAAATTTGCAAAGTTGCGCGGTTCTGTAAAAAATTCGGAGATAAAAATGAATGACTTTGAACGAGACAGAGAATTTTGCCATAGCATTTTAACTGAATACACGAAAAGCGAAAGTTTGTTAAAACACGCTTACGCAGTCGAGGCATGCGTAAGAGCGTATGCTAAAAAATTCGGCGAAGATGAAGAATATTGGGGCAACGTCGCTTTGTTACACGATTTCGATTACGAGAAATTTCCTTCCGCCGAAGAGCATCCATATAAAGGCGCGGAAATATTGCGCGAGAATGGTTTTAGCGAAGATTTCATTAACGCAATTTTATCGCACGCCGATTATACCGGCGTCGAGAGAAAAACGCTTTTGCAAAAAACTCTTTTCGCTTGCGACGAATTAGCGGGATTTATTACGGCGGTTGCGTTGGTGCGTCCAAGTAAATCAATCGAGGAAGTTAAAGTTAAATCGGTCAAGAAAAAATTAAAGGACAAAGCGTTTGCGCGCGCCGTTAGTCGCGAAGACATTTACAAAGGCGCTGAAGAACTCGGCGTTACGCTCGACGACCACATTGCTTTTTGCATCGAGGCAATGAAAGGCGCAAAGGATAAGTTGGGATTGTAAAAATAACCGTCCGCCGTAGTCATAGCGAGCGATCACGACCTGTCGGGAGAGCGCGGCTCCGCCTAAGGCGGACTGTCGATTTAGTAAGCTAAAGCCAAATGTCTCGAACCAAGATTAAGATGATTTCAGGATTTGCCTGATTAAAAAGCAAAAAGGCTCATAGGCGCAAAGGTTTAGAGTCCGCCGCGGCGGACAAAGGAAAATAAAAAAATCATGTTTCAGACAAATGCGTAACCATTCAGCACACGACGCGGTAGATTGCCACGGAAATTATTACATAATTTCCTCGCAATGACGTTTGTTATTCCATTTTGATTTTTGTAGAGACGCGATTAATCGCGTCTCTACAAGAGATATGATTTACATTTAATCTTTTCTGTGTTCTTCAACCCATTTTCTTACGTATTCTACTGTCTCGGCGGTGGAAGTTCCAGGCGTAAATAACTTCCCGATTCCCATTTCATAAAGTTTTTCCGCATCTTCTTGCGGAATAATTCCTCCGCCGAAAAGTAAAACGTCGTCCATTCCTTTTTCTTTCATCAAATTCCAAACCGCAGGAAAAACGGTCATATGCGCGCCTGATAAAATGCTAATGCCTATTGCGTCAACGTCTTCTTGAAGCGCCGCTTCCACAATCATTTCTGGCGTTTGACGAAGTCCGGTGTAAATAACTTCCATACCGGCGTCGCGCAATGCCGCCGCAACCACTTTTGCGCCGCGGTCGTGCCCGTCAAGTCCGGCTTTTGCAATAAGAACTCTAATTTTTCTGCTCATTTTCACCTCTGCTTTTAATATATTTCTCGTAATATTTTCTCGCTTTCTTCAAATCTTCCGGCGTATCAACGGAAAAACTTTCGTATTCAGTAATTACGACTTTTATTTTAATTCCGTTTTCCAAAAGTCTCAGTTGTTCCAATTTTTCGGTTAATTCCAAATCCGTCGGTTTTAAACGCGTAAATTTAAGCAAGGTTTCGCGTTTATAGACGTAAAGCCCAATATGCTTGTAAAAATCCGTGGAATGGAACATTTCGATTTTTGAATTTGCATCGCGAACGTAAGGAATAATCGAGCGTGAAAAATACATCGCGTAATTTTGGTAATCGAAAACTACTTTCGGAACCGACGGCGATTTCAATTCTTTGATATCAGTAATTTTTTTTACGAGCGTTGAAACTTGAATATCTCTTTCAAACAAAAACGGTTGGATTGCTTCGTCAATCATTCTTCCGTCAATAAACGGTTCGTCGCCTTGTATGTTTACGATAATATCCGCTTCTGGTATTTTGGTTGCTACAAACGCAATTCTGTCCGAACCGCTGTTGAAATTTTTATCGGTCATAACCGCTTTTGCGCCGAACGACGATACGACATCGAATATTTTTGAATCGTCAACGGCGACGATAAGGTCGTTCATCAGTTTCGATTTTTTCGCGTTTTCGTAAGTGTGTTGTATCATTGGCTTTCCGCCGATATCTGCAAGCGGTTTTCCCACCAATCTTGAAGAAGCGAAACGCGCAGGAATAATTCCGACAATGTTCATAATCAATCCGTAATATGCACGTTTAAATCTTTTTGTAAATTATTTTGAGTATCTTCAACCGAAATTACGGCATCTCCTTTGATGTCGCCGGCGTTAATTGTAATTTCATTATTTCCGGTAGAGGAATATTCAATATCAATTAAATCTTCGCCTTGCGTAATTTCCCAAGAATAAGAAGGATGAGGATAGTAAAACGAGTATGCGGTAACGGTTTTTGAGCTGTTTTTCGGAATAGAGATTTCCGTAATTCCTTCAGGATTTGTCGCTGTCGGATTGAAATACAATCCTGCTGGGGCAGAGAAAAATCCGCTACTAGAATAATTTACCGTAACGGTCGAATTAAGCGGATTGTCTTTTTTTCTTATTTCCAAAGTGTGCATAAATCCGCCGCGTTTCGGGCTTGCATATGTAAGCCAATAAAATGATTTTGTGTATTTCTCGATATCAGTTTTAATTTGTTCGAAAATTTGAATTAACTCCGAAGTTTCGTTTATGTGAAAAAATCCGCTTTGACCGATTCGTGAAAGAATGTCCGGACTTATGTCTTCCCCTAATCCCACTGTATAAACGCGTTTTCCGTTTACCGCTTCCAAAGCTTGCTCAAGCGTGTGGGAGCCTTGTGTATCCGTTCCGTCGGTAAAAATTACGGTTGCGCCGGTTTCTATATTCATTCTATCGACATTTTCCTCGTAACTCGATGTTCCGGCAATTACGGCTCCGTACAAATCCGTGCTCGGTTGCCCGACGGTTATTGAATTAATTGCCGCTTGCAATTGTGAAACGTCAGAAGAAAAATCTTGTACAAGTTGTGTTGTCTCGGAAAACTTAAATACCGCAACTTTGTGATAGTTATCCACAACGCCGTTTATAAAATCAATTGCCGAGGATTTAATATCGTCCAAATCGTTTCTTAAACTTGTGCTGTTGTCAAGAACCAAGGCAATTTTCATAACGTAATTATTTTGCAAATATTGTTCTAACAAAAGAAACGATTCACTCTCGGAAATTATTTCTCCGTCGTCGAAAATCTCCAAATCGTCAATTGCCAAATTATCAACCGGAAAACCTTCGTCGTCAATTACTTCGAATAAAGTTCTTACATAATTCGGCAATTCAGTATCGGAACCGTAATCGATGAAGTATGTTCCGTTGCCTGAACCGTTTCCGTAGCTTCTTGTCGAAAATTGCCAAATAGGGCTTTGATGAGATTTGCCGTTATTGTCATATCCGATAACTTTCCAAAAGTAACTGGAACCGTAAGATAGTCCGCGTACGGTATAATTTTTTTCGGTAATTCCGCGAGCGACAATAATTCCTGGCGGTGTATATTTTGATAAATAAACATCGTATTTATTGTAGCCAGGATCGTTCCAACTCAGCGTGAGCGAAAGAGGTTGTCCAGTCGCATGATTGGCAGGATGCGGATTTGAAAAACCGTTTAAATTTTCTTGGTCGCCCTCGCTTGAATTAAGTGAGCAAGATGTAATAATTAAAGCAATTGCAAATAAAAATATTCCGCCGAGTTTTTTCATACCAATCCAATTTATTTCAAATAAATAAGTTAATTACTATCACTTAAAATTACAATTAATTAT
>WGAL01000281.1 GCA_015494845.1 Melioribacteraceae bacterium | reverse complement strand
GTGTTTAATTAATATTTGATAAAATCAAATTTATCGAATTTGTTAACTAAAACAAAAATTATTAAGAATTTATTAAATTAATTTTAAGAACAAAGTGCGTATTTTTGTGGAATTCGAAAACAGATTTTAATAATAAATAAGGAGAACAAAATGCCGGTAAATCTAAAAAACAGACATTTTCTTAAGTTGCTCGATTTAAATCAATCGGAAATTAGATTTTTACTTGAGCTTGCAAAAAACTTGAAAGCCGCAAAATACGGCGGTTACGAAGAGCCGAAATTAAAAGGGAAAAACATTGCGCTTATTTTCGAAAAAACTTCCACTCGCACGCGTTGTGCTTTTGAAGTCGCCGCTTACGACCAAGGCGCGCGCGTTACTTATTTAGGGCCTGGCGGTTCGCAAATCGGACATAAAGAATCGATGAAAGACACCGCGCGCGTTCTCGGCAGAATGTACGACGGTATTGAGTATCGCGGGTTCGGACAAGAAATTGTTGAAGAGCTTGCTAAATACGCCGGCGTTCCCGTTTGGAACGGATTAACCGACGAATTTCACCCGACCCAAATTCTCGCCGATTTTATGACAATGGAAGAAGCAACCGGAAGTACAATGGATAAAATTTCTTACTGCTACTTAGGCGATGCGAGAAACAATATGGGAAATTCGCTTTTGGTTGGCGGCGCAATTATGGGAGCGGATGTGAGACTTTGCGCGCCGAAAAAATATTGGCCCAACGAAGAGCTTGTTCAAAAATGTCAAACAATTGCTGAAAAATCCGGCGCCAAAATTACTTTGACCGAAAACGTAGAAGAGGGCGTAAAAGGCGTTGATTTTCTTTACACAGACGTTTGGGTTTCAATGGGCGAACCGGCGGAAGTTTGGGAAGAAAGAATTGCGGCGTTAAAGCCGTATCAAGTAAATTCCAATGTGCTGAAATTAACCGGAAACGACAATGTAAAATTTATGCACTGCTTGCCGGCGTTTCATAATCGCGAGACGAAAATCGGCGAGGAAATTTACCAGAAATACGGACTTGACGGAATGGAAGTGACTGAGGAAGTTTTTGAATCGGAAAATTCCATTGTTTTCGACCAAGCGGAAAACCGCATGCACACAATTAAAGCGGTTATGGTTGCAACTTTGGGGTAGAAGAATAAAGCGTTATTGCGAATTGCGACGTAAGCAGCGGTGAACTTCCGCCGTAGGCGGACTATCGCACCATACGCTGAGTAGTTAAGCTTTTTTGTCTCGAACCATGATTCCAGTTTCGCCGAGGCGAATATCTGAGTTGCATGATTTTTTCATTTCCCTTTGAACCTATTTCCTCTTTCATTAATCATGCTAATCACTTAATCATCTTATTCTTGGTTCAAGACATTTGTCTTTTGGTTTACAAACCGACAGATTGCTTCGTCGTCCCGACACGTCGGAACTCCTCGCAATGACAGAAATTTTTAAATAACAAACGTCATTGCGAACGAAGTGAAGCAATCTACCGAATATTAAGCGTTGGCTTACTAAACCGACGAATTGCCGCGCTCTCTGCGTTTGCTCGCAATAACATCAATTTCAAACCAAGCACTCCTGCGCTAAGAATAACGCACTCTTAACCTTTTTACCTCAAAAATTCTTATTTTTCCAGCCGAAATTTTAAGCGTTGATTATTGTCTCTCGAAAAAATAACGGATAAAAAATTCGGCGAAATTGCCGGATTTATTCATTCCTACGCGTTGGGAAGCCGCATATTTACGTCTGTTTTTCCAGGTTCGTCAAAATCTTTTCTGATAAAAAAACTCTCCGAAAAGAAAAATCAAATTGTTCTTTTGTTTGAAGACAAAAACGAACTTTACGAAACAAACGTCGAGCTTGAAATATTGAGCGTAAAATCAACGCGCATAATCGCCGACGAAATAAGCGCGGAAGCGGCGCAAAAAATTATCGGCGAAATAAACTCAAACGAAAAATTTATTTTACTCGCGCTCGCCGATATTCTGAAAATGAAATTCCCGCAGAAAAAATCAGTCGAACAAAACACGCTGAAAATACAAGCCGGAAGCGAACTCGAATACGAAGAGTTTTTGGAATTTCTGAATCTTTACAATTACGACAGAGAAAGTTTTGTGGAAATTCCCGGATCATACGCGATGCGCGGCGCGGTAATCGATTTTTGGTCGTACAGCGAACGCAATCCCGCGCGCATTGAGTTTGACGGCGATTTCATCGAGTCAATCCGCTATTTCGACGCGGAAAGCCAGCGCTCAATCGGACGCGCGGACGAAGTT
>WGAL01000280.1 GCA_015494845.1 Melioribacteraceae bacterium | reverse complement strand
GATTGCCGTAAAAGAACGGATTGATGTATTTGGTTTTGTCGGAAAGCAAACCGAGTCCGCCGTTGAGTTCAATACCGAGAACGTTGAATTTGTATTTGTCGAGAGAAATTTTTCCTTTCAAATCGACGCGTCCGTTAAAGCCGGAAAGCGAATCGTTTTTAACGTAGAAATCTTTAATGTTTAGAATTTTATCTTCGAACGCAATTTCGCCGCCGGCTTTGTAATCGAGACCGTTTGCGGTTACGTAAAATCCGCCTTTTTTCAAATTCACAAAACCGTCGTAGGAAGGATTTTCCAAATCGCCGCTGATTTTCAAATCGGCGTTCAACTTGCCTCTGATGTGTTGCAAATCCTCAATAAGCGGGGAAAGGACTTTCAGACGGAAATCCTTTGCGGTAAAATGCAAATCGATATTTCCTCTTTGATTTGTATCGCCGAAAAAATCCTTTTCGATTGTTCCGTTCAGTTTAAACGGCGTTTCGATTGCGCCGAATTTCGGATTTACCATTTTCAGATTAACGGAAGTCAGGGAATTTTCATACGACGCGTTCAGTAAAATATTTCCGAAAAACGCTTTGTCGTAAGAAAATCCGATGCAAGACGCATTTGTTTCGATTTTCGGAGAAGTTAGCGTTCCGGCAAAGCGCGCGTTTACCGATAAATTTCCGTCGAAGCCAAGCGCGTTGTTAAAAAACATCGCGTCGATTGTTTTAACTTGGGTTTTTTCAAGACTGATTTTCAAATCGGAATATCCGTCTCCGGCGAGAGCCAATCTGCCGAGAACCGAAAGTTTTGCGTCTCCGTTGAACAGCGAAAAATTCTTGAACTCGATTCCGCGATTCGTAAAGAACAACTTAACCGGCTCTTTTGCGTTCCAAGAAATGTTTTTTGTGGAAAGCCGCAACAAATCGAAAGTGATTTCGTCGCCGTCTTTAAGCGATAAAACGCTCGCCGCGCTTTGAACGTTCACGGAAGAATCGATAATCGCCGAAGCGCCGAGCGACGCGTTCCCGCCGTTGATAATCAAAGAAATATTTGCGTCGGTAATTTCCGCGCCGGCTACGATTTTGTCGCCTTTTACCGACGCGACAATCGAAAGACTGTCCACGTCGTTTACAAGATTGGAATTTTGCAATTTGGCTTTGAGATTTGCGTTTTCGAGATAAAACAAATTATCGCCGTCCACGTAAATGAACTCGGAAAAATAAGAATTGTTGTTAAAATAAAATTCGTCTTTCGCGTTCCGTATTTCGCCGAACGAATAGCCGCCAACGGTAAACGCGTTAATGTTAAAAATTTTCGCCCAAACGTCCGCAGGATTAAACACAATGTTGTAATTGATTTCGGTTTCGGGAAATTGTTCGGTATTTCCCGTAACCGTTTTTTCCCTTTCGCCGATTTTAGCGTAGAAATCGTTATCGAGAATTTTTTCCGCGCGCATAAATTGCGCGATTAGCAAATCCGCCAAAACATTGTAATCGTATTTCCCGACAAACTCCGCGTCGATAACCGGACTGCGCAATTCAACGTGGCGTTTTTCAGAATCATTCCAAATTGAAAAAGCGAGTTTTTTGCCGCTGAAAACTTTGCTTCCTCTGTATTCCGTCGAGTCAAAATCGATTTGCAAATCGGCTGAAATATCGTTCGAGGAAAAGTTTTCCGCATTAAGCGACAAATCCAAATTAATGTTCGAGGCAAACGAAGTATCGTTGAGAATTTTCGCCAAATTCAGATTTGCGATTTTACCTTTCAAATATGCGAACTCGTTTTCTTTATTGAGATTCAACTCCGAATTAAGTTTTACACATCCGCCGTTTACGTCGCCCGTTAGATTCAGCGAAATATCGCCGCTTTTGCTTTCCGAATTCAACTCAAACGAGGAAACGTAATAACTACCGAGAACCGATTTTTTTATCTTTGCTTCTACGCTTCCCGCCCATTTTGTAAAATCAAAACTTTGTCCTTTAACTTTTGCCGAAAGATTAAGGTTTGTTTTTTGACTAATAACGGACTGCAAATCGAGGTTGACGGTTTCCACTTCGTAATCGTAAACGATTGGCGTTTTGGTAATATCCATAAACGCTTTTGCGCGAATTTTCCCGGTATCGATTTTTGCGGAAACGGTCGCGTCGAATTTAAGCGGTTCGCCGGAAAAAGTAAGCGATACGCTATCGAGTTTTAGATTGTTAAACTTCGGCAAATCCAAACCGGCGAGCAGTTTATCTACTTCGTCGTAATTTATCGAACCGGCAATTCCGGCGTCGATGTAAAGTTTTTTGGCGTCGTGCAAATTTTTTAATTTTCCTTTCAGCGCAAGATTTGTTTCACCGGTTTCCAAATTTAATTTCGAAATTTTCAAATCGCCGAACTTGCCGTTTGCGTTTAACTTCGCGTTTATCTTTCCTCTGAGAAAATGCAAACTCGGCAAAAACGTATCCAAATCGCGGAAGCAAAACGGCTCGGCGGAAAGTTGAACCTTAGCCGGCAAATCTTTTTTGAAAGCAAAACCTTCAGCAAGCGAAAAGCCGTTTAACTTCGCCGCGATTTTTATATCGGCGCTGTCTGTTTGTAATCTGAAATTTTTTAATTCGGTATAGTCCGGCGCAACGTGCGCGGTCAGTTCAAGATTTTTTAACCTGAACGGCTTTACGTTCCATCAAAATTGAATTTTTTTAGTCGGATGAAAAAATCGTTTTTCGAAATATTCGCAACCGCGTTTAATTCCAAATTTAGATTTTGCAGATTCAAATCGTCGTAATTTATGAATTTATAAACGCTGTCGGAATTTTTATGAACAAAATCGCGGTAAATTAAACTCGCGTTCGTAATTTTCAATCTGGCGACTTCAATTGTAAAGGGGAAAGTTGAACCTTCCGCCGAATCGGCTTTGGCTGAAACCGTGTCGGAAGGCGGTTCTTGCGAAGAAGAAAAAAGTTCGTCAATCGACCATTTGCCCGGCAAAAATTCAACGTATTTTATTTGCGGATTTTCAAGTTCGATTTTTTTAAGCAAAATTTTCTTTGTAAAAAGCGGCATTATGGCGAGCGAGGAATTGAACTTGCTTACGTGAATTACGGTGTCCCCGTTTTGAATAAATCCGAAATTTTTCAGTTCGATAGTCGTTAAAATTGTTCCGTCGATTTCGTCGAGGAAAAATTTACCGTTTACGTTTGCGTTTACTTCCTCTATTATTTTTCCGCGCAAATATTCTCTGAAAGTCGAAGTTTGCATAAATCCGATTGCAAGCAACAGCAAAACGAGAACCGCGACGAGAATGCCGACGAAAATGTTCACGCCGATATGAAAAGCCGAACGCTTGAACTTTTTGCGCTTTTCTTTTTGGACGTTATTTTGCTCTTGCCCGGAATTCATCGACAACCGTTTTTCTCGAGAATCGTTTTGATTATTTTGGAAGTCGATTGCCGGACGGTAAATTCGATTCTTTTAATTTCGCCGCCGTTGGCAATTACAATATCGCGTCCCACAATGTCCTCGTCCGCCCAATCCGCGCCTTTTACAAGGTAATCCGGAACGATTGTTTTAATTAATTCGTAAGGCGTGTCTTCCTCGAAAATCGTAACGAAATCGACCGGCTTTAAGTTTGCCATTACAAACGCTCTTTCCTCGAAAGGAACAATCGGACGCGCGTTTCCCTTTATGCGAGAAATTGAAGCGTCGCTGTTTAAGCCAACAACGAGCGCGTCGCCCAATTCTTTCGCTTTCAAAAGATAATCGACGTGTCCGGCGTGCAAAATATCAAAGCAACCGTTTGTAAAAACGATTTTCTTTCCTTCGCGTTTTAGTTTGTCGATTTCCGATTTTAACTTGTTCCAATCTTTAACAATCGCGCTCATTCCGCCTCCGCAATCGCTTGCCCGAAAAGTTTGTCCAAATCAATAGGAACAATTCCAACTTCCTCGCACACAAGTCCGCCTGCAAAGTTTGCGAGATAAGCCGCTTCCTCCGCCGTTCCGCCGGCGGCAAGAACCGTCGTAAGCGTCGCAATTACCGTATCGCCGGCGCCGGAAACGTCCGCAACTTTTCGCGCTTTTGTAGGAATATGTTTGTAGCCGCTTTTTCCGTTTTCGAAAAGCGCGCTTCCTTGTTCGCTCAACGTCAGCAAAACGTATTTTGCGTTCAGTTTTTCGATTAATTTTTCGCCGGCAAATTTCAGTTCGTCGTCGTTTGTAATTTTTACGCCGAGCGCGGTCGCCGTTTCGTGTTTATTCGGTTTGAACACGGTAACGTTTTTGTATTCGAAAAAATTCAAGAACTTCGGGTCAACCGTAACCGGAACTTCGTTTTCGTTTGCAAGTTTTATCGTTTCCGAAATAATTCTTTTGGTAAAAATTCCTTTGTTGTAATCCTGTAAAATAATCGCGTCGGTTTCCGCGATTTTGTTTCGCAAAAAATCCAAAATTCTGTCCTCGGTTTCGCGGGAAATTTCGGATTTAATTTCCTTGTCGATTCTTACGACGTGTTGATTGCCCGCGATAACTCTAATCTTGGTCGTTGTCGGACGATTCTCGTCAATCAAAATTCCGTCGTCGCTTATATTTTCTTCCATCAATAAGTTCTTGAAAATTTCGCCGTATTCGTCGTTCCCGATTAATCCGACCGGAACTGATTCCGTTTGCAAATGCGCGAGATTATTCGCAACGTTTGCCGCGCCACCGAAACGGTAAAACTCTTTATCGAGTTCCACAACCGGCACCGGCGCTTCCGGCGAAACGCGCGAAACCTCGCCCCAGAAATAGCCGTCCAACATCATATCGCCGAGAACGATAATTTTCTTGCCGCTAATATTATTTTTAATTTCTTCCAAACGAGTTTTAGAAATCATTAATTACTCCAATTAAACAATTTGTTTGCTATTTTAATTTTATACAAGCCGTCTTCGTCGCCAGCCCAAAGGAATTTTCCGTCGAATAACAGCGCGTTAATTTTCCCAGAAATTTTTTGCGAAACAAACGTCGTAGTTTTTCCGTTGATTCTGTTTATAAT
>WGAL01000279.1 GCA_015494845.1 Melioribacteraceae bacterium | reverse complement strand
TATTACAATAACTTATGATTTTTTGAAAAAAAAGATTTGCACAATCCTTTAAAATCCTCTATTTTCGTTTCGCTTTAAGGCGCTCTAAAATGTGTTGATAAGTTGTGGATAACTTGAAAACGTGAAACGTTTCACGAAAGCAAAATCCACAAAAATGTTAATTTTTTCTTTGATATTTTGTTGATTTTTGAAAACAAGTTGGCGTAAATTATTCTATTACAACGAGTTACACAGTGCCTTTTAATGTGAATAACTTGTTAATAACTTAAAATTCAAAATTTACATAATCAACAAAAACTTAAAATTCGTTCGTTTTTCAAACAATTTAAATGTGGATAACTTTATGGGAGACTTTGCAATCAAGTTAAATTCGAATCCTGATACGGAAGCAAAGCAAGTTTGGAGAAATTGTTTATCCGTAATAAAAAATAACATAAGTCCTTTAAGTTACAACACTTGGTTTTTGCCTATTAAGCCTGTTGAACTTGTAGGAAACGAACTAAACGTGGAAGTGCCGAACGAGTATTTCGTCGAGTGGATTGAAGAACATTACGGAGATTTGGTAAACGAAGTTTTAAATTCGGTTCTCGGAAAAGAGATTAAGTTAAATTATATTATAATGGAGAACGCAACAGAAGCAGATGCCGAAGAAAATCTTTCTTTCGAGAAAAAACAAACTCAGGCGCAACCCCAAAAGATAAATTTTATCGACGAAAAACAAGAAGACTTTATTAGTTACCTTAATCCCAAATATACTTTCGAAACATTCGTAAAAGGCGAAAACAATCAACTTGCGCGCGCCGCCGGATTGGCAATTACCGAAAATCCAGGTCACACTTCGTTTAATCCGCTTTTTATTTACGGCGACGTCGGTTTGGGTAAAACGCATTTGATTCAAGCAATCGGAAATAAGATTTTGGAAAATTTTCCGGATAAAAAAGTTATTTATCTTTCGGCCGATACTTTCACAAGCGAGTTTATCGACGCTATCCGTAACGACGCCGGAAACGAGTTTGCAAACCGCTATAAAAACGTGGACGCTTTGATTATCGACGATATTCAGTCGCTTATCGGAAAAGAAAAAACGCAAGATTTGTTTTTTCAGATATTCAACGTTTTGCATCAATCGGGGAAACAAATTGTCCTTTCCAGCGACAAGCCGCCGAAAGAATTGAAAGGTTTGAACGAGCGGCTTATTTCAAGATTCCAGTGGGGATTAACCGCGGATATTCAACCGCCGGATTTGGAAACGCGAATCGCCATATTGAAAAGCAAGGCGGCAAGTTACGGAATGAATTTGCCCGAAGAAATTTTGGAATACATCGCTTTCAGCATCACGAAAAACATTCGGGAATTGGAAGGTTGCCTAATAAAACTTTTGGCAAACGCGTCCTTAAACGGCAAGGAAATAACTTTTGAACTTGTTAAAAAAACCGTAAAGGAAATTGCGACAAACCGGCCGAACAAAATCTCAATTGAGCAAATAACGGATATTGTTTGCGATTATTTCGAAGTTCCGAAAAATAAAGTCCGCGAAAAAAACAGAAAGAAAGAAGTTGTTCAAGCGCGCCAAATAGCGATGTATTTATCAAAAAAATTAACGAATTCTTCGCTAAAAACAATCGGCTTGCACTTTGGCGGACGCGACCACACAACCGTTATTCACGCATGCAACACGGTTGAAGAAACAATAAAAAGCGACGAGAAATTTAAGGAAATAGTAACCACGTTAAAAAATCGAATTGAATTTAGCGCCTGATTTTGCAAGAAAAGTTTTCTTATTCCGAAACAAGCGTGTTTAATAAAGGTAATTTCTCTTTATGCGGTTTTTCAACTTTCAGTTCTTCAACTTTGGCATAAGCGTCAATAATTGCATCGGAATGTTTGCGTAAAAGAACTGTCCAAATTGTATAGCCCAACAATTTCATATCGGTTAAGAATGATTTTTCGCGCGCATATTTCGTATCGAGTTCAAGCAGATTTTCCACGCCTTTACTGCGGTCGCCAAACAATTGCCACATCCCGCTTAAACCAGGTTTTAGATTTAGTTTTATCCTTTTACGATATTCTTTCGGGTAATATTTTTTCATAATTATCAAATCGTCCAACATTAATGGTCGTGGACCAATTAAACTCATTGAACCTGTTAAAACGTTAAATAATTGCGGTAATTCGTCCAAGCCGGAGCGACGTAAAAACGAGGAAAATTTCCCGATAAATTTACCGTATTCTTTTTTATAAAAAATATTTTTATGCTTAAAAGAAACATTGGAGGGAATAGTTTTAAACTTGACGATGTAAAAAAGCTTCCTTGTCGAAATTCCTCTTTTTTGAACGAAAATCGGGAACTCTTTTAACT
>WGAL01000278.1 GCA_015494845.1 Melioribacteraceae bacterium | reverse complement strand
TTATTACGGTTCGAAAAAACTTGTCGAAAACGCAGGCTTGAGCTACGTCGCATACGGGCATTTCGGCGATTCGCATTTGCATTTGAATATGCTCCCTTCCGACGAAAAAGAGTACGAAACGGCAAAAAAAATTTACAAGGAAATTTGCAGAAACGCGGTCAATCTCGGAGGAACGGTTTCGGCTGAACACGGAATCGGGAAACTCAAACGCGAATATTTTGAATTGATGTATTCCGAAAAGGAAATTTACGGAATGGCGAAAATAAAAAAGACGCTCGATCCGAAATTAATTCTTAATTTTGGAAACATTTTTTTTGAAAAATATTTAGTATAAAAAATAACAGGAGATGCTATGAAAAAAATAATTCCTTTTTTCTTGGCTCTGATTTTTACCGTTACGGTTTCGGCGCAAGATGCGAAAAGCGAAAGTGGCTGGAAGCCTGACGTTGCGGTAAGTTTCGGTTTAGGACAAATAGGCTATTCGAATTGGGCGAAAGGCGGCGAAAATCAACTTTCGTGGAGTTTCAATTTTGTCGGCAATCTTGTTTACGAAACTCCAAAAGTAAAATGGACAAACGCAATGAAAATCGATTACGGACGCAACCAAGTAGGTAGCGGAACAAACAAAGTTACACAAAACGATTTACTGTTCAACTCAATGTTTTCGTTAAAATCGGATTGGTTCCTTGATTATTACGCCGGTGTAAACTTAATTACGCAAATTGCACCAGGTTATAATTATGAAGCGACTCCGGAAGTTCAGGTTAATTCGCTTTTTGATCCTGCGGATATTACCGAATCTGTCGGCTTGATTTACGCACACAAAGATGTTTTCAAATCGCAATTGGGTTTTGGTTTTCATCAGGTATTAGCAGGCAGTTTTTACGCTAAAACCGACGATCCGACAACATCGACAATTGAAAAAAGTATTTATGAAACCGGTATTGAAAGCATTACTACGGCAAAATTAGATTTCGCCGAAAATCTTTCGTGGGTAACATATTTGCGTTTGTTCAGCGCGTTTGACCGCCTTGATACATGGGACGTTCGTTGGGACAACACGCTTGTCGGAAAAATTAATTCGTGGCTAAACGCAACTTTCACTTGGATTGTGGTTTACGACGTTAAGGAAACGTTAAAAACGCAAGTGAAAGAAGGATTACAAATCGGAATTTCTTACAAGTTGCTGTAAGGGTTTTTGGGAAATTTTTATTAGAAAAGGAGGGGTTTTGCGCCCCTCTTTTTTTATTTCAAAAAATACGGAGAAAGTTTTTCACGCACTTCGTCAACTTTTTTGTCCAAATCTTCATTCAATTCCTGTTGATCTTCAATTTTTTGTTGTTTTAGGAATTCTATATCTTCTTGCAAACTTTCGATTTTTTGTTCTATTTTCCTGCGCTGGCGTTCCATTTCTATTTCAAATTCCTTTTTCAGCGCCTCTTTCTGCTGTTCCCCTGCGTTTTTATAGTATGTAAGTTGTCTCATTAAACGTTGTTTATACGAACCTTTTTCCATTATCGTTGAAACAGACGAGAAAAGCGCAATTAAAATTCCTACCAAATAGGACAAACCACCCCATTTTAATCCGGCAATTAAAAACGAAGTAATTACCAATGAAAAATTGTCATAATTTTCAATATTGTTCAAAAATCCGCCGGAAAATCCGGTAATCATAAAAACAATCATTGAAATTATTCCGTTATAAATCATCGAATTTTTAAAGGAAACCGTCGGATTAAATTTGGAAACGTTTTCTATGTTCTCTATTTTATATTCAAGTTTTTTTACGACTTCGTTTATTTCTTCGTCAAGTTCGTCAAGGGCTTTTTTCATCTTGTTTTCAAGTTTTTCGGAAAAACGTTCCAAATCCTCTTTTAAATCTTTAATTTTCTTTTGATTTTCTTCTATCTGATGGTCATAAACCTTTGTGCGTTCTTCGACGGATGTTTTGAATTTTTTGCGTGCGTTTTCGATTATGCGCTCCAAAATATTGTTATATTCTTCAACGGAATATTTTGCAATTACGGATGTTAAAGCGTTTGAGCTTTCTTTGTAATGAGCCGCAACCCGTTTTAGAAATTCAACGTGTTTATTAATAAAATCGTCAAAATATTCATCCAGCTTAAGATTTTCAAATTCGCCGAGATTAATAAGAACCTGACGCAAAATCGAAGAATCGTAAGAAAACGCAAAAGCGAGCATATCGTGAATTTCAGCCGAAAGCGGAACAAATGTTTTTTCGTAAAAAATATTATAAACCAAGGCGTTTTTTAAAAAGAACTCTATCAAAGGCAAGCTTCTTACCCTTAGCGCGTATTTGAAACGTTCTTTGTCGTATTCTATAAAATGTTGCAACAAACTCAACGCCGAATCGTAATCTTGCATTTTCGCGTTCGTTACGGCGTTGTAAAAAAGAGCCGAAACGCCGCTGCTTTTTACGAAAATCGCGTCCTCGAATTTCTTCTGCGCGTTTTGGAAATCTTCTCCGCGATAGTGCGCAAAACCGGTGTAGAGTTGAACGAGATATTGAAGCTCGTTTTTGTAGTTGTCGGAAAGTTTTGCGGAGCTCAAAATTTTATCCGCGTCGTCCAAAAGTTTTAACGCTTTATCCAACGCAAGCACGTTGGAATTAAACATCAGAATATTTGCGTGCAGAATTTTTTTGTAAAAGTGGCTTTTAATTTGGTCTTTTTCCAACAAATTAAGAGCCGAAAGCGTGTAAAATTGTTTGTCGCGCGTGTTTTTTTGCGTAATCCAGCGCGTGTAATATTTTTTAAGCTCCTCATAATTGGCGGGACCGCCGCCGGCGCGGTATAATTTGTTGAAAAATTCTTCGGTTTTAGTAATTAAAGGTATGTCGGTAATCCAAAAGTAAGGCGCTGTATCGACAGTTATTATATATT
>WGAL01000277.1 GCA_015494845.1 Melioribacteraceae bacterium | reverse complement strand
GAGAAACTCGCCGCGCTGCCTTATCCTTCTTTCGATAATTTCGTGCGCGGCGAAAAGGCAAGCGGAAATTTTACCGGTTGGGATATCGCACAAACAATTTACGCGGAAACTGTGGACGAGTTCAATCGCGCTTTGAAAACGGATGTTGAAATGGGATTGAATTCAATTAATCTCAAATTGCGAAATTCTCTTTTGGCAAAAACTTTCGACGATTATTTCGCCCTTGAAATTAATAACGTTGACGAGTTAAACAAACTTCTCGACGGCGTAAATATTGAACAATTTCCGTTTTACGTTTTTTCTTCATTCGCCAATAAAAATTTCCTTTCAATTTTTAAAGAGTATCTCAATTCCCAGAACATCGACGCAAAAAATATTCGCGGCGGAATTGAAATTGACCCTGTAAACGAAAGCATTGCGGCAGGACTTTCGCCGAAGAACGCAAACGAATTTTGGAACGATATTTTTTCCCATATAAATTCCGTGAATGAAACTGCGCCGAATTATTTTTCCATAAACATTAAAGCAAACAATTACGCTAACGCCGGCGGCGGCGCGGTTTGCGAACTCGCGTACGCGCTCGCTTCGGCGGTTGAGTATCTTTCCGTATCCGACGGAAAATTTTCGTTGGGAAAAATTGTAAGCAAAATAAGATTTACGTTTGCGCTCACGCCTTTCTTTTTTGCGGATATCGCAAAACTGCGCGCGTTCAAACCGCTGTGGCGCAAGGTTTTAAGGGAATTCGGAATTAATAATTTCGAGTTAAATATTCTTGCGGAAAGTTCCGTTTTTTACCGGACTGTCGCCGAACCGTACGCGAATATGTTGCGCGCGACTGCGGAAAGTTTCGGCGCGATTATTGGCGGAGCAAACGCGATTAATATAATTCCCTTTAACGCGGCGTACGAAAAGCCGGACGATTTTTCGCGAAGAATGGCGCGCAACGCGCAAATCATTTTGCAAGACGAAAGCGCGCTAAATCGCGTAATCGATTCCGGCGGCGGTTCTTACTATCTTGAAACTTTGACGGAAGAGTTTGCGGAAAAAGCGTGGAAACTTTTCCAAACAATTGAAAGCGAAGGCGGAATGTTAAGCGCAGCGAAAAAAGGAGTTGCGCAAAAACGGATTGCGGAGGTTCGCCAAAAGAAATTTGACGATTTTGCAAAGCGCAAATTGATTGCCGTCGGCGTGAACGCTTATGTTAAACGCGACGAAAAAATTGCCGACGAACTTTTGCCGGAAAACAACGCCGACGCGCTCGCCGCGAAATTCAATTTAACGAAAGGTTACGAACCGCTTGATTTTACACGACTTTCGACGCCGTTCGAAAATTTGCGGAAAAAAGTTTTGGCAAGTAAGCCGACGAAAATCGAACTTGTCGCGCTCGGCAAGCTTTCCGATTACAAAGCGCGAACCGATTTTTCGCGCGCGCTTTTCGAAACCGCCGGATTTGAAGTTGTTTATCCTGAAAAAGGAAATACGACAATAGACGACGCAGTTAAACAAATTTTAAATTCGCAAAATAAAATTTTTACGCTTTGTTCCGACGACGAAACTTACCGTGAATTTATTCCTTCGATTGCAAAAAGGATTTCGGAAGAAACGCCGGAGAAAAAATTAATTCTCGCAGGCAAGCCGAAAAACGATTTTGAGACATACGAAAAAAGCGGCGTTTCGTCCTTTATTTACGCGGGAATGAACGCGCTCGAATTTTTAAGCGATTTATTTGAAGAAGCGGAGAAAACAAAATGAGCAAACCGGATTTTTCAAAAATAGATTTCGATTTCAAATCGGAAACAGCGCAAGACAAACAAAAGTGGGAAGAAAAATTTGAAGCCGAAACCAGCGTTCCGCCTTCGCAAGCGGTTTGGCTTACAAACGAGCAAATTAAAGTAAAACCGCTTTACGATTACGACGACATTCGCGAACTTCAACATTTGCGGTATTATTCCGGATTGCCTCCGTTTTTGCGCGGGCCTTATTCAACGATGTACGTTGCGCGTCCGTGGACAATCCGTCAATACGCCGGATTTTCAACCGCTGAGGAAAGCAACGCGTTCTACCGGAGAAACTTGGCGCAAGGACAAAAAGGGCTTTCCGTCGCGTTCGATTTGGCGACGCACCGCGGCTACGATTCCGACCACCCGCGCGTTGTGGGAGATGTCGGCAAAGCCGGCGTTGCAATCGATACCGTCGAAGATATGAAAATTTTGTTCGACGGAATTCCGCTCGATAAAATGTCGGTTTCGATGACGATGAACGGCGCGGTTCTTCCCGTAATGGCGTTTTTTATTGTCGCCGCCGAAGAGCAAGGCGTTCCGCCGGAAAAACTTTCCGGAACGATTCAGAACGATATTCTAAAAGAATATATGGTGCGCAACACTTACATTTATCCGCCGGAAACTTCGATGCGAATTATCGCCGATATTTTCCGGTTTACTTCCGAGAGAATGCCGAAGTTCAACAGCATCAGTATTTCCGGTTACCATATGCAGGAAGCAGGCGCGTCGGCGGATTTGGAACTCGCTTACACGCTTGCCGACGGTTTGGAATACGTAAGAACCGGTTTGCGCGCCGGATTGGATATTGACGCTTTCGCGCCGCGTCTTTCGTTCTTCTGGGCAATCGGAATGAACTTCTTTATGGAAGTGGCGAAAATGCGCGCCGCGCGTTTGCTTTGGGCGAAAATAATGAAGAGTTTCAATCCGAAAAATCCGAAATCGATGTCGCTTCGTACGCACTCGCAAACGTCCGGTTGGAGTTTAACCGAGCAAGACCCGTTTAACAACGTAATCAGAACTTGCATTGAAGCGATGGCGGCGACAATGGGACACACGCAATCGCTTCACACAAACTCTCTCGACGAGGCAATTGCGCTTCCTACCGATTTTTCGGCTCGAATTGCGCGCAACACGCAATTGTTTTTGCAAGACGAAACGTTTTTGACAAAAGTCATCGACCCGTGGGGCGGTTCTTTTTACGTGGAAAAACTCACCGGCGAACTGATAAACGCGGCTTGGCGGCACATTCTTGAAATCGAGGAACTTGGCGGAATGGCGAAAGCGATTGAATCCGGTTTGCCGAAATTACGGATTGAAGAAAGCGCCGCGCGTCGCCAAGCGAAAATCGATTCAGGCAAGGAAGCGATTATCGGCTTGAATAAATATGCGGTGAAAGAGAAAACGGTTATCGATATTCTCGAAGTCGATAATACGAAAGTCCGCGAGGCGCAAATAAAAAGAATAAATGAAATCAAGGCGAAGCGCGACGAAGCCGAAGTAAAACGTTGGCTCGATAAAATTACCGCAGCCGTTTCGGACGAAAAACAAAATCTTTTGGAACTCGCAATTAACGCGGCGCGGGCAAGAGCGACGCTAGGCGAGATTTCTTATGCAATAGAAAAAGTAAGCGGGAGATTTCAGGCAATGAATAAAACTGTTTCGGGAATTTACGCATCTGAATATGCAAGCGACGACGAATTATTAAAACGCGCTCGCGAAATGACGGACGCTTTTGCGGAAAAGGAAGGACGGCGTCCGAGAATTTTGATTGCAAAAATGGGACAAGACGGACACGACCGCGGCGCGAAAGTCGTAGCGACCGCTTACGCCGATATGGGATTTGACGTCGATATCGGCCCGCTTTTCCAAACGCCGGAAGAAACCGCGCGTCAAGCGGTGGAAAACGACGTTCACGTAATCGGAATGAGTTCGCTTGCGGGCGGACACAAAACTTTGCTTCCGCAATTAATGGAAGAATTGAAAAAATACGGACGCGACGACATCATTGTGATTGTCGGCGGCGTAATTCCCGCGCAAGATTACGAATATCTTTACAATCACGGCGCGTATGCTATTTTCGGACCCGGAACTAAAATTCCCGAAGCCGCAATTAAAATAATGGAAGAAGTTGAAAAAAGGTTTGGATAAAATTATGGAAAACAAAATTCACTACTATGACGGAATTATTTACGACAAATTCATTGCGCCAAATCAAGACGCGCTTTTTCGCGTAATAAAAACGCTTATTCCGGAAGACACAACAATTCTTGACGTAGGAACCGGCACTGGGAGATTGCCTTTTCAATTCGCGGAAAGAAGTAAATTCATACTCGGTTTGGATTTGTCGTCGTGGAATATTTCCGTTGCGGAAAAGAAAAGAAAGAAGGCCGGAATTCAAAACATCCAATTCGTTCACGGCTCTATTTTGAACATAAAAGAATTAACCGACAAGCGTTTCGATTTTGCCGTTACGACTTTTGTTCTGCACGAAATGCCTCATCAAATGCGAATTGACGCGCTAAAAAAAATGCGCGAAGTTGCGGATAAAATAATCGTCGGCGATTACAAAGTCCCCGTACCGAAAGGTTTTGCCGGATTGAGCGTGAACGTAGTGGAATTTCTTGCAGGTCCGGATCATTTCAAGAATTTCAGAGATTACGTAAAACGCGGCGGAGTTTACGCATTGGCAAAAGACGCTGGTTTGAAAATAATTAAAGAAAACTCGAACCGCTTGCCGCACGCTTCCGTTTTTGTTTTGGAATAGTTTTGTTTTCGGTTCTTGGTTCTTGGTTCGATATACAAATATTTTCATTGCTTATCTTAAACAATTCGAAAATTTAATCTTTGAGTAAACTTGAAATTACGTTTCGTCAAATACGAAGAAAAAAATTTTATTCTACCGAAACCGGTTACCACTGCAAAGGGCGAAATAAATTCACGAACCGTTTTTTTCGTTTATCTCCAAGATGAAAAGGGAAACGTTACAAAAGGCGAGGCGCCGCCGCTTGACGGTTTTTCGTTTGAAACCGTGGACGACTTACGCAAAAAATTAAAATACGAATTTGCCGATTGCCGAGAGATTATCTCATCATTCGACTTTGTTTCGCTAACTCAATTTGATAATGAAAT
>WGAL01000276.1 GCA_015494845.1 Melioribacteraceae bacterium | reverse complement strand
TTATTATTGCTTAAATTTTACGCTTAACAACGTTTTCACAAGTTTGACTTACCCTTAAAATTTCCTTATATTTTGCACCTATTTTAAACATAAGTGAAAAAAATGGACTTCGGCCCGAGAATTTTTTCCGGGACTTCAAGTCGCGAATTAACTGCAAAAATTGTCGATTACATCGGACTTGAACCCGGAAAAGTTGAAATTAAAAGATTTAGCGACGGCGAGATTTGGGTTAAGTATAAGGAAAATTTAAGAGGCCGAGACGTTTTTATAGTTCAGTCCACAAATCCGCCGGCTGAAAACATACTTGAACTTTTAATGATGATTGACGCCGCAAAAAGAGCTTCGGCTCGCAGAGTTACGGCGGTTATTCCGTATTACGGATATGCGAGGCAAGACAGAAAGGACCAGCCGCGCGTTTCGCTCGGCGCAAAACTCGTTGCAAATATGTTGGTTCACGCAGGCGCGGATAAAATAATTTCGATGGATTTACACGCGCCGCAAATTCAAGGCTTTTTCGATATTCCTTTCGATCATTTATACGCCTCGCCTATTTTTTTCAGAGTGTTTGAAGATTTTAAAGATAATATGGTTGTTGTTTCGCCGGACGTTGGCGGAATAAAAATGGCGCGCGCTTACGCAAGATTTTTGGATTTGAATTTGGTCGTAATCGATAAGCGTCGTCCGAATCCGAATGAATCGGTAGTGATGAATATTATCGGCGACGTGGAAGGAAAAAATGTTCTTATAATAGATGATTTGATTGACACCGCCGGAACTTTTGTTAACGCAGTAAACGCTTTGAAAGAGCACGGAGCAAATGAAATTTATGCGGCAATTACACATCCGGTTCTTTCCGGAGCGGCATACGAAAGAATTGAAAACTCAAAAGTGAATAAAATTTACGTAACCGATACGTTGCCGCTTAAAAAAGGTTACACCGGCGAAAAAATTAAAGTAAAAACCGTTTCAGGCATTCTTGCCGAAGCGATTATACGTTCTAACAGACATCAGTCCGTTAGTTCTTTGTTTGAAATAAATAAAAATTAGTTAAGAATAGATAAGAGGTGATGAATTATGGCTGAGATTAAATTAGCGGCGAAAAAGAGAGACTTTAAGACGAAAAGCGAATTAAAGCAAAGCAGAAAAAACGGCTATATTCCAGGCGTTTATTACTCAAAAGGTAAAGAACCGGTAAATATTTTAATAAAAGCCGGAGATATTAATCCGTTTATCTACACTAAAGAAAATCACATGGCTCTTCTTTCGATTGACGGCGGCGAAGAAATCCGTTGCATCGTAAAAGACGTTCAGTTTGACCCTGTTACAGATAAAGTAATTCACTTTGATTTGTACGGCGTAACCGTCGGCGAGGAAATGGAAGTTGAAGTTCCGTTGCACTTTGTCGGAGACGCAATCGGCGTTAAAAAAGGCGGTCAATTGCAACACACAATGCATAAAGTGTTAATTTCTTGTTTGCCGAAGAATATGCCGGAATCGCTCGAAATCGACGTTTCAGGATTGGACGTTAACGATTCGATTACCGTCGGCGATTTGAATTTCGAAGGAATTAAAATTTTGATGCCGGAAGACACGATGCTTGTTACTTGCGTAGGCGCGCAAGCAGAAGAAGAGGAAGAAACGGCAACAACCGAAGCTCCGGCGGAACCGGAAGTAATTGGAAAAGGAAAATCTGACGAGGACGAATAAAAACAATTGTCTCTCAAAATAATTTTCGGACTGGGGAATCCTGGTAAGCAGTATGAAGGAACCCGTCATAATATCGGGTTCGAAATACTGAACAAATTTGCCGAAAAAAATAATTTGACTTTTTCGGAAGGAAAAGGTGAATACTATATAGCAGGAAGCGAAGATTTATTTGCTTCCTCTTTTTTTTTGGTAAAACCCACGACTTACGTTAACTTGAGCGGCGTAGCCGCGTATGAAATCTTTGACAGATTTGATGTAGAACCGGAGAATTTTCTGGTTGTTATCGATGATTTGAATTTGCCATTGGGAAAAATCAGAATTCGTCAAAGAGGCGGCGACGGCGGACACAACGGACTTTTTTCCATCATAAACTCGCTTGAAACCGATTTTTTCCCGCGATTGCGGTTCGGAATAGGGAAGGAAATCGAAGAAGGGAAAATGGCGGATTTTGTTTTGAGTAAGTTTGACGAAGATGAGAGAAAAATTATTGACGAAAAAATAGAAGACGCTGTTGAATTAATCGAAGCGTTTATTAAAGACGGATACGAAGGAATGGCTAATTTATTGAGTCTTAAAAATCAAAAAACACATAAGGAGTTACAGGCATGAACGGTTTATATTATTTAATTCCGTTGGCGGGAGTTGCGGCGTTGCTCTATTCCGCTGTAAAATTCTCATGGATTGGAAAGCAGAGCGCCGGCAACGAAAAGATGGTTGAAATTTCAAACAACATTCGCGAGGGCGCAATCGCTTTTTTAAAGGCTGAATACAAAGTTTTGTCGGTCTTTGTAATAGCGGTTGCAATTTTGTTGGGATTTGCGAACGCCGGCAAAGAAGATTCATCATGGATTATTGCAATTTCATTTTTGGTAGGAGCCATTTCGTCGGTTCTCGCCGGATATCTCGGAATGATTTCGGCTACCAAATCCAACGTTCGCACAACGGAAGCGGCGCGCAAAGGTTTGAGCGAAGCGTTGAAAATCGCATTTTCCGGCGGTTCCATTATGGGAATGAACGTGGTAGGGCTTGGCGTTTTAGGTTTAAGTGTTCTGTTTGCAAT
>WGAL01000275.1 GCA_015494845.1 Melioribacteraceae bacterium | reverse complement strand
GCTTAAGGCCATGGAAACGCTGAACGGAGAAATAAAGACATTGGAATCGGGTTTTTGCCGGACGATGTTTTTGAACAATGTGAAACTGAAATTGTTTGTGGCTTGCACGGCCTGAGCTTCGGTCGGAGAAAGCGTAATTTGGTTGAGCGTTTCCGTTGACTCTAAAGGGTTCATGTTTCGGCTGCAGGATTGGAAGATAACGGCGGAAGCCACCAAAGCAATGATCAGAAAACGCTTAAACATTTTATTCCCTCCTTAAAATCTATGGCTCAATTTAACATCATATTTTCACTAATGCCAAATTTTAGGCAAAGTTTTTAATGTTCGAGTTATTTGTTTTACTACAAATTTGGTGCCAGAATTTTCAGGAATATTTAGGTCCTGTTAATCATCAAAAGAATTTAGTCCCGAAGCATTCTTTAATTTGGAATGAAAGATGCGGAAATTGTTGAAACTCATTCAAGCTGCAAGGCAGAATGTCCGGAGAATTGTTAATTCGTTTAGTGATGTTTCAGGAAATACGCTTGTAATCCGCTCGCTTTATTTGTATATTATAACCAACAAATTTAAAAGTGTCGGATATGATGGACAAGCAAGAAATTATTTCCATTCTAAAAGAATACAACCCTCAATGGCAAAAGAAAAAAGCCGCTTCGGGACTGATCAACCGTCCCGTTTATCTTGAAAGAATCAAAGAATTATTGGATCGGCGCGAAATTATTGTTCTTGCGGGCATTCGCCGCTCGGGTAAGAGCAGCTTACTTAAATTGCTTACCGATCAATTGGTCGACTCCGGTGTGCCTGCAGAAAATATTTTAAACGTTAATTTGGAAGATTACCGTTTGGGCGCCGAAAAAGATGTGTTTTTATTAGAAGATCTCTATGGCGTCTTCAATGAAACGTTAAATCCTCAGGGGCGACACTATGTATTTTTAGATGAAATTCAAGAAGTCAATTCTTTCGAGAAATGGCTACGTACCCAATACGAAATGCGTCCGGAAATTAAATTCATCGTGACCGGCTCATCTTCCACGATTACCTCAATGGAGCTCGCTTCATTATTGACCGGACGACAAATTCGGATTGACATTTTTCCGTTCTCGTTTATCGAATTTTTGACCTTTCGGGATGCCCGTTTGTTCACTGATTATTCGAAAAAGAAAATAAGTGATTTGGTCATTATGAACACTTCCAAAAAAATGGAAAAATATTTGAAAGAATATCTATTCCATGGAGGTTTTCCCGAAGTAATTATAAACACCGGAAAACAAACAAATGTATTGCTCCTTCAGCAATATCTCGATGATATTTTATTAAAAGATATTTCAGTACGTTACAATGTAAGAAAAATAAGAGCATTGCAAAGTTTGACGCATTTTTTAATTTCCAATATCAGTAATGAGGTCAATTTAAAAAGAACCGCTTCGCTTTTGGGGATTAATCGTTCAACTTTGCTGGACTTAATTAGCTATCTTAAAGAAGTTTATCTTCTGTTTTTGGTTTCTAACTTTTCTTTTTCCATTAAGGAACGCCTGAATACCACTAAACCTAAAAAAGTGTATTGTGTGGATAACGGATTTTTTACGGCCGTAAAACAAACGCAAACGGAAGATATGGGCAAGCGGGTGGAAAATTTGGTTTTTCAGCATTTGAAATTTTATTGGCAAGCCGAAGTGTTTTACTGGAAATCTAAAGTGGAAATTGATTTTGTCCTGGAAAACGGTTTTCCCATAAATGTAACATACAACGATGATTTAAGGGAAAGAGAACTCGTCGGTTTGTTCTACTATTTAAGTCAATTTAATCAAAAGCGCGGAATGCTCATTTCTCTGAATAAATTTGATCGCATAGAGCAGGACGACCATAAGGTTTTGATTTTGCCTCTTTGGATGTTTTTATTGAAAACGCGTCAGGAAGTGGAAGAACTGTTTCAAAATTAAATTTTTTTAATGCCCTATCTATCAAATTGATAATTACAGCGATTTAAGCGCAATAAAATTTTCTCCCGATTTATCGCAAAATACCTTCATGTTCAATTAAACAATCATAGCGCCAGGACAACGGTGAGTCTTTATTTTTTCAGAAATTTGAATGAGTATCAAATTTTTGATATTTTAATCTGCAATTCAATTATTTTACGGATGGAGAAAAATGCGCGTTAGAATTTTAATGGCCGGCTTCGGTCACGTGGGGCAGGGATTTGCCGAATTGCTTTTGCAAAAGAAAACGTTTTTAAGCTCGGCTTTTGGCCTTGATGTTCGGGTCGTTGGAATTGTCACCGGACGCCGTGGGGCCATTGTCGATCCGGACGGGCTGCGGCTTGACCGGGTTCTGAAATCGGTCAGGGAAGGTAATGGTTTTGAGCAAAGCGGTTATTCGGTAAGTCAAATGTCTGCACCGGATTTAATCAAACGGTTGGATTTTGACGTGTTAACGGAATTAACAGTAACCGATTTAAAGAATCCTCAACCG
>WGAL01000274.1 GCA_015494845.1 Melioribacteraceae bacterium | reverse complement strand
ATACCAGAAAACCCAGTAAAAGAGTTTATCGAGATAAGTCAAAAGCGTATCCGGCATAATAATTTTTGGCGTAATGTGCGGGTAAATCGGTTCGCCCATAAAAATGTTCGGATTCCAAAGAACCGTATTGCCGGTTGCGTCTTGCCAGGTTTTCCACAAATGCGTTTGTCCGATAATTGAAAGATAATCGCTTCCCAGCGGACGCACGTTGTTCGCTTCGTAAGGAACGTAATAAATAAGAAGCGGAATCATTATTACGACAAGCGCGATTAAGTCTTTGTATTTCAGCGGAATCTTATCCAAAAAAGATTGCCTGGAATTACCGGTTCTTTTTACGGCGGTTTTTTCTTTTTTATTCTTGCTCATCTTTTCTCTGAATTTTTTGATACGAAAAACAAAAATAAGAAACGCGCATATTAAATTGAATAAAAATCAGTCTGTGACGCAGAGCATAACCCGGCGGCGAAAGTGACAGCAAACACTGCCTTGCCTTCGATTTTGTGTTATGTTACGGTCAGAAAAATTAAAGAAAAGGAGAAACCAAAATGACGTTGAATGAAATAATTTTCGTAATGGCCGCGGTTGTTGTCGGATTTTTCGCTTTGATTATTTTAATCGCGGTATTTTCGTCCGGTTCCAAACGCGTTGAAACCGACGAAACTTACCAAGAAAACAGCAATTATATGAAAAAACATTATATGAATAATTTCGGATACGGAAATTCCGCTTACCCGCAAAACGGTTATTATTCGCAAAACGGCGCTTACTACGGAGGCAATGTAAATTATAATTCCGCTTACCGTAATTACGGACAAGGAAATTACGGATACGGAAATCAAGTTTACGGCAACGACGCGCGTTTCGCTAATTATTATTCCGAACCTTATTAATAATGCGGGCGATTTCTTCATCCAAAACTTTGGAGTATTTTTCTTTCAAATACTTATTGAACCCTTTTGGCTTTTCAACAATCTTGTAAACTTCCGGATTGTAAAAATTTTTCTTTTCTTCCTCGTTTAACTTGTACGAAGTAATTTCAAATTTCAACGCTTCGGCGTCTTCTTTGTTATTTACCTTTTCGATACACCTTTCCGCAACTTCGTCGATAAGTTTGTTTTTTACGGGAATCGGCAAATCTTTTAATTCTTCGTTGCGATTAAATTTCAAAATTATCGCCGAAAACAAATAATTCGCTTCGCTTGTATCCAAATTTGTTCTGCTTCTCATATCATAAGCCCAACGTTAGTAAAATAAATCCCAAAACCAAACCGAATGCAAGATTAATTAGTTTCAGAACAAGCCAACTCTTTTTGGAAACGGCAAATAACGGCAAAGTTCCGTGCCCGTCCTGAACAATCGAGCTCGCAAAAAGAATGCTGAACGGTATTATTCCTTCTGCAAACAAAGTAACGAAAATCATATGCGGACCGGATTCGGGAATTAATCCGATTAACGACGCAATAACCAAAATTATGTAAGGATTATCTTTAATCCAACCGCCGACGTCGAAATAATTGTTGAAAATAACAATTACAAATAACGCGAGAAAAGTCCAGCCGAAAATTCTAAGAAAATGCTTTTTAATTACGTGTTCCCAAAAATGTTTTTCGAGGAAATGTTCCGAAACAATTACCGTAAGAATAATTGCAATTCCGGTTGTGATTGCAAAAGTGTATTTTACCCAACTTTCGGCATCGCCGGCAATTTGCCCGATTGCAAGAAGAAAAAGAAACGAGAGAAGCATAAATAAAAGGAGCGCTCTTTGGAATGAAATATTTTTGAGGTTTGTTAAAATATTGCCTTTTGAAATTACCGTATCGGCGTCGTGTTTGTGAATCTCGAACTCGTGAAGATTTTCGGGCAAAAGAGCGTTTTGGTTCTTGTAAAATTTATCGGTTAAAAATCCGCCAAGAATTCCAACAACCGTAAGCAAAAGCATAATCAAAAGCGCTTTTAACGGAAATAAAGAAAGCATTAAATAAGTTTCGTCGCCGCTTGTTGCAATCATCGTAGCGACGAGCGCTCCGAAAGTTACAACTTTGTGCGAATAAAGTGAAACAACTGTAAACGCGCCGAGGCAACCTGGCGTTGCGCCGAGAATTGCCGCGAGTAAATATTGTCCGAATTTCGAGGTTTTGATTTTCTTTTGCCAATCGCCGCGCGTAACTACGTTAATAAATTCAATAAGCAACATCATTATGATTACGAAAGTCGTAATCATAAACGCGTGTTTTATTACGCCGACGATTGTCGCGAAATTCATTGGGAAATTCCTTTCTTATGAATTTGGTGAGATGACAAAATCTCGGGAAAGTTCCCTGAAAAAGCAAAAAATTTAGTAGCGCATACGGGATTCGAACCCGTGATCTCCGCCTTGAGAGGGCGGTGTCCTAGACCGCTAGACGAATGCGCCAAAAAAGTATTTGCAAATATAAGAAAACTCGATTTTAAAATTACGG
>WGAL01000273.1 GCA_015494845.1 Melioribacteraceae bacterium | reverse complement strand
TTCCCGATGATTGGAAGCGGAAAGAACCGTTACCAGTTGCTCGACGTGGAAGATTTGTGCGACGCGATTGAAACGAGTTTGACTTTCGACGCGGACAAAATCAACGACGTTTTCAACATCGGCGCAAAAGAATTTACGACGATGCGCGAAGATTACCAAGCGGTTCTCGATTACGCAGGTTACGGAAAGAAAATTATTCCGTTGCCTAAAACGCCGATTATTTACACGCTAAAAATTCTCGAAGCGCTGAATCTTTCGCCTCTTTACAAGTGGGTTTACGAAACCGCCGGCGAAGATTCGTTTGTATCGATTGAAAAAGCGGAAAAGACTTTCGGATTTTCGCCTAAATATTCCAACAAAGACGCACTTATCCGTAATTTCCAATGGTACGTCGCAAATCTCGATAAATTTAAAGACGCTTCCGGCGTTTCCCACCGCGTTCCGTGGAAGCAAGGAATATTAAAATTTGCCAAACTATTTTTCTAAAAATTATGCAAAAGCCGGGAATGATTCTAAACCGCAAATTCAAAGTTCACGCAAATTTTTACATAAAAACAGAGTCCGATGCGATTTAAAATTTTAAGATTTGCGGCAAAGTTTGTTTCGGTGGAAACCCTTCGGAAATTTCTTTCCACCACGGAATATTACTTCGGCGGAATTTTCCGAAAAATCGACGAAGACCACATTTTCCTCGCCGCGGCGGGAATTGCGTTTTCATTAATTTTAAGTTTTATTCCGTTTCTATTGGTTTTGCTTTCAATTCTCGGAAATGTGTTCACGCAAGAGGCGGTTCTCAAACAAATAAACGCGCTTATCGACGCGACGCTTGTTTATCCCGAGCACGCCGATTACATAAAAGAATTTTTCCAAAAAAGATTGCCTTCGGTTTACGGCTACCGCGATATTGCGCGTTACATCGGTATTTTCGGTTTGCTTTTTACTTCCACTTGGCTTTTCAGCAGTTTGCGTTCAATATTAAATCACATTTTTGAAGTGCAGAAAAAGAAAAGCGCGTGGTACGGCTTGATTAAAGATTTCGGAATGATTTTATTGCTGATGATAATTATCTCGCTTGCTACAGTTGTTTTTCCGGTTCTGCGGGTAATAATTAATTACGCTATTGATATGAAGGTATTGCAGCAACTTCACATAAGTTCGCTGATTTCGTACCTATTTTCATTCTCGTCGTTCTTTATTTTGTTCGGACTTTTTTACTTGTTCTATTACACAATTCCGTACGAACGTATTGGCAACAAAGTGATTTTTATTTCCGCGCTTTGGGCTACAATTCTTTGGGCGGTGATGAAATATATTTTCGGTTACTATGTAACTTACTTCTTGAAAGCAGAAAATTTATACGGCGCGTTTTTGGTAATTGTCGTAATTTTGTTTTGGATTTTTTACTCGTCGATTTTGTTCCTAATCGGAGCGGAAATCGGAATGTTATACAAAAAGAGAAACTTAACGGAGAAAAATAATGGAAGTTAGATTCGGCGGATTTTGGGCGAGATTTTTAGCCTACATCATCGATAAAATTTTACTGGGAATATTCGAAACGGCTATCTTTATTATAGTTGCATTGATTATCGGAATGGCAATTCCTTTTATTAACGAACCGGATACCGGCGGGCGTTTTGTTCATTTTGTAATGCAAACGGATTACCACTATTACGATTTTTACTCAATCGGTTTTCTCGGATTGTTCGGAATAATTAGTCTTGTTGTGGAATGGCTTTATTTTGCGCTTTTGCAATCTTCCCCAAAGCAAGCGACTTTCGGCAAAGCGGCGCTCGGCTTGATTGTAGTGGATGAAAATTTCGGTCAAATTTCGTTCGGACGAGCAACGGTGCGCTATTTTTCCAAATACATTTCCGGATTGGTTTTATACATCGGTTACATAATGGCGGCATTTACGCGGGAAAAACGCGCGTTGCACGATATCATCGCGGGAACGTATGTGGTTTATTACAGATAATTCAACACAAAGTTAAACTAAACTTCTACGGAAGCTTTTATTTTAACGAAATGCAACTTTCCATTCCTTTGGAAATTACTTGTTAAAGCAATAAATTTAAATTTTTGTATGAAAATTATTTTCTCAAATTAAATCAGAGTTTTTCGTTATGTCCGAAAACAACAACGCACAAAAAATTTCTTTCACGGATTACCTTTCGGTTCTTTTGAAATGGAAAAAGTTTTTAATACTTACGCTGTTTATTATTACCGCAATCACTACAATCATCTCATTTTTAATTCCTGAAAAATTCAAAGCAACTTCCACCGTAATGATTCAATCTTCGGATAATGGCGGAATTTTCGGTAATCTCACCGATTTATCCGGCGTATTAAACAAAGCGTTCGGT
>WGAL01000272.1 GCA_015494845.1 Melioribacteraceae bacterium | reverse complement strand
CAGGAAATACAACAATCTTGTTTGTGTCGGTGCGCCCGGAAAAATCCGCGTTTGATTTTCTGCTGTAACCTTCGACCAAAACGGTTTCCGTTTCCCCGATTAGTCCGCGATTTATCTCCGTCGAAATTTGTTGTTGCAATTCGATAATCTCGTTCAGTCTTCTCGTTTTAACTTCTTCGGGAACATCGTCTTTCATCTTGTACGCTTTTGTTCCTTCACGCGGCGAATACTTAAACATAAACGCGCCGTCGTAACGGACTTGGCGTATCACGTCCAAAGTCATTTTGTGGTCTTCTTCCGTTTCGGTAGGGAAACCGGCGATAATATCTGTAGAGAAAGCGACTTGCGGCATTAGTTTGCGCGCGCGTTCGATAATTCCCAAATAATGCTCGATTGTGTAAGTGCGATTCATTAATTGCAAAATTCTGTTGGAACCGGATTGAACCGGCAGATGAATGTATTTGCAGATGTTTTCGTTTGTAGCGATTGTTTCAAGCAGTTTGTCGGATAAATCTTGCGGGTGCGAAGTGGTAAAACGGATGCGCATATTTTTATCAACATCCGAAACAGCTTTGAGTAAATCGGCAAAATCGTTTCCGTTGTCGTTATACGAATTAACATTTTGTCCAAGCAAAGTAACTTCCTTAAAACCGCGTTCGGAAAGTTGACGAACTTCATTAACGACCGAGTTCAAGCTGCGGCTGCGTTCGCGTCCGCGCGTAAAAGGCACGACGCAATATGTGCAAAATTTATCGCATCCGCGCATTACGGAAATCCACGCGGAAAGTCCGTCTTCGCGATATGGAACAATATCGTCGTAAGTTTCGGTTTTGGAAAGCCTTACGCCGACGGCTTTTGCGCCGTTGAAAGCCGATTCGAGATAACCGGGCAAGTTTCTGTATTCATCAGGCCCGACAACTAAATCGACGGAAAGTTTTTCATCAATTAATTTATCCCGCAAGCGTTCTGCCATGCAACCAATAACGCCTATAACCGCTTTTGATTTGTTCTCTTTTATTTTTTTTAAATTTCCCAATCTTCCGAGAACGCGCTGTTCTGCGTTATCGCGAACACTGCAAGTGTTTATTAATATTACATTTGCGTCGTGTTCGTTTTCTGCAATTTCGTAGCCTTGTTTTTTAAGGATGCTCAGAACAACTTCCGTATCCGCCAAATTCATTTGGCAGCCGTAAGTTTCTATATAGACTTTGTTACTCATTTAAGGTTCTTTCTTTTTAATATGAAACCAGAAAATAAAGGATTAGATTAATTATTATAAAAGCGATTGAAATAAAAGTCCAAAAAATTCTTTTTTGCTTTTTACGTTGTTCTTCTGCCAAATCAAATTCCGGCAGACCGCGTTTGTACATCGGTATCTTTTTCATCTTTTCCCTTTAAATTTTACTATGCAAAAGTAGGAATTGAAGGTGTGTAAAACAAATTTGAATTTAGGATTTTTAGTCTTTTTAAATTTTTATAAAGCACGGATAACGCAATCAGTCTGAGTCAGGCTATTTTAATGTTTTTCGCAGAGTACAAGCAGTCCACGCTATAATAAACTTTTCAAATTAAAATTTTTGGATAAAAAAAGAGGCTCAAAAGCGAGCCTCTTTCATAAAAAAATATTTAGCGAAATTTTTATTCCGCCATTTTTTGAATTTCAGCAACAACTTGCGGATTTGCCAGAGTCGTCGTATCGCCTGGGTCTTTTCCACTGGCTATTGCCGCGAGCACGCGTCTCATAATTTTACCGGAGCGCGTTTTCGGCATATCCGGAACAATCCATACTTTACCAGGTTTTGCAATAGGCCCGATTTCGGAAGCCAATTTGTCGCTTACTTTTTGTTCGATTTCAGGACTTGCTTCAAATCCAGGTTTCAGCGATACGAATACGTGAGGTTTAACGCCTTTAATCGGGTCTGGAACCGGAACAACTGCCGCTTCGCCAACTTCTTCAACCATAAGAGCCGCGGATTCAAGTTCTTTCGTTCCGAGGCGGTGACCGGCAACATTAATTACATCGTCGATTCTACCGAGGATTCTGAAATACCCGTCCGGTGCTTCAACCGCACCGTCGCCTGCGAAATACGGCCAATCGTGCCAATCTTTGCTTTCAGGGTCTTTGTTAAAGCGTTTGTAATATTGATTTACAAAGCGTTCGTCGTCGCCCCAGATAGTAAGCATTCTTCCAGGCCACGGATTTCTGATAACGATATTTCCGGCTTTTCCGCTTCCTGCAGGCAATGGATTTCCTTCGTCGTCGAGAATTGCAGGATAAATTCCAGGCATTCCTGGGCCTGCGCTACCAGGTTTCATTTTGTGAATTGCCGGAACAGTAGAGCAGAGGAAACCGCCGGTTTCGGTTTGCCACCACGTATCGACGATAACTGCTTCACGTTTACCGATTACATCGTAATACCAGCGCCAAACATTCGGTTCAATCGGCTCGCCGACCGTAGTCATATGTTTGAAATGATAATTGTATTTTTTCGGTTCTTCTTCGCCTAATCTTCTCAAAGCGCGAATTGCCGTCGGCGAAGTGTGGAAAATGTTTACGTTTAGTTCTTCCGCAATTCTCCAAGGTCTTCCTGCGTCAGGATAAGTCGGAACGCCTTCGTAAATTACGGTTGATGCGGCAAGCGCCAAAGGTCCGTAAACAATGTAAGAGTGTCCGGTAATCCAGCCGATATCAGCCATACACCAATAAACGTCTTCCGGATGAATATCTTGAATGTATTTTGAAGTTCCGGTCACGTAAGACAAATAACCACCGATAGAGTGTTGTGCTCCTTTCGGTTTTCCGGTGGTTCCTGAAGTGTACATCAAGAACAACGTATCTTCGGAATTCATTTTAACCGGTTCAACTTCTTTATGGTAGAACTCTTTAAGTTTTTCGTTCAAGATTACGTCGCGGCCTTCAACCAATGGAGTTTTAGCTGAATATTTGCCAGGATAACGTTGCCAAATCAAAACATGCTCTACGTGTTGTCCTTCTTTTTCAGCTTCGGCCACTGCAATGTCTGCTTTTTCTTTGTGGTCGAGCAAAGTTCCGCCGCGGTAGTAAGCATCCATTGTAATTAAGAACTTGCTCTTTGCGTCCACAATTCTGTCAGCCGCCGCTTTGCCGGAGAAACCGGAAAATACTTGAGAGTGAATAACGCCGATTCTTGCGCAAGCGAGCATTGTAATCGGAAGTTCCGGCACCATCGGCATATGCAATGTTACGGTATCGCCTGGTTTTAGTCCGTAACTTTGAAGCAATGCGGCAAGTTCGTTTACGCGTCGGTAAAGTTCTTGAAACGTAATGTGTTGAATCGGTTCGTCTTCCGGTTCCGGTACGTAATGAAGAGCGGTTTTATTTTTGTATTTCGGTAAATGTCGGTCAACACAGTTGTAGCAAGCGTTAATTTTTCCGCCGACAAACCATTTGAAAAACGGCGGGTTGCTGTCGTCCAAAAGAGTGTGCCAGTATTCGTACCAATCGAGCATATCCGCATATTCTTTAAAGCAATTCGGGAAATTTTCTTCTCCGAATCTTTCAAGAATATTTTCATCTGTCATATTGGCTTGAGCAATGAAACTTACCGGCGGGTCAAAATATTCTTCTTCTTTCCAGTGAACCGCTATCTGCGCTTCGGAAACATTTTCATCATTGTTGTTAATTTTTTCTTCATCCGACATAACTTTTTCTCCTTATTTGTTAATGTGGAAATAACTTAAACTTAGTTTGCTTTTGAGCTATAGATAAATTAACCAACAGGCAAAACAGTTTTGCCGAATGCCTCGTTCAATACTTGCGCAAGAGCCAAGTAAATTGCCGAGAAACCGCAGAAAATTCCTTCCCAACCGGCAATTACGCCAATAGCTGCACTTCCGGTTGCGTCTTTAATTGCAAGCAACCAGAACAAAACAAATAAGGTAAAAAATACAACTTGTAGAGCTTTGTTGTGTTTAAGCGTAGCAATCCACATTACAAATGTGAATAAGCCCCACATAAACAGATATGCGACCATCGCACCTTCTTCAGGTCCAGTCCACCAGCCAAGTTTTTTCATTAATAATAAGAAAACGAGAGTTTCCCAGAAAAGTCCGTAAGAAGTGAACGCTGTTGTGCCGAATGTGTTGCCTTTTTTCCATTCCATCCATCCGGCAAAAATTTGAGCCATTCCACCGTAGAATAACCCCATAGCGAGAATCATACTACCGAGACCGTAAATTCCGGCGTTGTGCAAATTTAACAACACGGTAGTCATTCCAAATCCTAACAACCCTAACGGTGCAGGATTGGCCGTAGTGTCCACAATGCGTACTTCATCAGCCATTTGTACCTCCTAAAATTAGTTAATAAATAGAAATATGTTTTGGATAGGGGAATAATAATTAAGGAAAGAAATATTCCGGTTTAAGTTGTTGCTTGAAATGGAGGTATATATACAAA
>WGAL01000271.1 GCA_015494845.1 Melioribacteraceae bacterium | reverse complement strand
TTAACGTTCATAAACGACTTTCACATTTTACAAAAGAAAATAAGACATCTTATTTTTTATATCAAGAACAAATTCAAATAACCGATAATTTGCAAATTACTTCCTAAAATTATTCCCACAAAAAAAACCCGACTAAAAAGCCGGGTTTTGTTAATAAACGTTAATTTACAAAGTATTACTTCATTAAAATCATTTTCCGAGTCTGAATAAAATTACCAGCACGCAATGTGTAAAAATAAACGCCGGTTGGCAGATTTGCCGCATTAAATTGAACCGAATATTTACCCGGCGCTTGTTTTTTGTTTACCAGCGTTGCAATCTCGCGTCCGAGTGCGTCGTAAACAACCAGTTTTACGGTTGTAGGGGACGCAAAATTTGCGTCCCCTACTTTTGGTATTGCGTAAATAATTGTCGTTGCCGGATTAAACGGGTTCGGATAATTTTGGTAGAGTTCAAATTTTGTCGGGTAAACTTCTTCGTCGTCAATTCCGACAAGAACAATTCCGATATCTTCGAGCGAAAAATCGTCAATGTACCAGCCAGAGCGCATAACTGATTCGTCTGCTCCAAAATCAAAACGGAATACTACTTTATCGCCAATGTTTACAAGCGAAGATAAATCAAACGTTTCCTCTTGCCACGTTTCGGACTCGCCTGTAAATGCCGGCTCACCGCCAAGAGGATTTCCCCAATTTGAGGAAAGTCCGTCGTCGTCATAACCGCCGTTTGGGGTAATAATATTAAACGCGCCGTTGTTAATAGACATTTTAACGTTACCGCCGTCAAAGCCGTTTTCAATATCATAAAAATGCCAGAACTTCATTTTAGGCGAATTGCCAAACACAGTGTATTCCGGAGTTTCAAGCGAAGAAAGCAAAGGCCCGTTTGAATAATCGCCGTTCAGTTTCGTTCCCCAAACGTTCGGGGCGGAATGCGAACCAACCGTTGAAGCCGGTTCGCCCCATTCCCAATCGCCGTTGGAATTAGCCGTAAAGTTTGCGTTAGTTCCGTCAAAATTTTCTTCCACATTAATAAACTGCGAAACCGTAAACGAATAAAAATCGTTTTCGTTTGGAATATAAACAACATTCGGCGTGCTTGCTTGGTCGGTTACCGTAACTCTGTAACTAACTACATCGTTGATAACAACGTCGTTTGAATCAATTGGGAAAAATCCCACAAACCAATTGTCGCCGTCATCGTCGGAAAGTTCAAAATTACTTTCCCCGCCATTGTTTATTTTATACGTAACAGCAACCGATTGAATGCCGACATTATCTTTTGCGTAAACCGAAATTTGCCACGGCATTGCATAATATGATGCCGCTGTAATCGGCGTGTGTTCCACTTGAGGCGGAGTTGTATCCGGGCCAACAGTAAACGAAAAATATTCTTCCGGCGCGTTCAACGGCAAATATGAAAATTGTCCTGCCGTGTTTGCCGCTTCAATGTAATAATACATTGTTTGATTATTAAACGACGGAAGCGTCGCAGAGTAAGTGTTTCCGCTTCCGGTGTAAGTTAGCGCAACAGAATCGCGAGTGGCAAACTCGTCAAACGAATAAACAACAAACAAATTATTTTCGTCAATTCCGTTTTCCGCAACGAGTTCCACTTCAACGATATTCGGACGGTTCGGGTCTTCGGTATCGGTTAACGGTTCGTGCGTAATTTGAACTCTGAAATAATTTATCGCCGCAAGCGCATCGATTATTCCCCAGCCGTATTTGTTGTCGGGATTATCAGCGCGCGATGCCGTGTTGCGTAAAGCGTCGCGGACTTGCATCGGTGTTAAACCGGGGTTTGCGCAAAGCACAAGCGCCGCAACTCCGGCTGAAAGCGGACAACTAAACGAAGTACCGCTCGCAGTTGTGTAATCGCTCGGCGAATCCGGACTTGCGACAAAAACGCCGGCACCCATCGCCATAATATCCGGCTTGATTCGTCCGTCAACGGTTGGACCAACGCTGCTGAAATAAGTTCGGGAACCGTCGTCGTTTACCGCGCCGACTGCTATTACGCTATCGCCATCGGCAGGCGCGCCGAGCGTGTTGTGTTGGTCGTTGTCTCCTTCGTTGCCTGCGGAATTAACGACGACTATTCCGCGTTTAACCGCCAAGTCCGCGCCGATTGTAATCGTGGCGGTGTTGCCGTCCATATCTTGCCAAGTGTAACCTTCGTAAGGCGGATCCATTCCAATATAGCCTAAAGAAGTCGATGTAACATCAACGCCAATGGAATCAGCCCATTCGGCTGCGGCAATCCAATTATCTTCTTCTGCGGGGGTTTCCGAATCGGTGTTTTCGGTTTTTGCCAAAATGTAAGTCGCGCCGAATGCCGGACCAATTAAATCGCCAGGCTTAAATCCGCCGATTGTGGAAAGCGTCATCGTTCCGTGAGAACCTTCGCCCATATCGCCTTCATCGTCCACGTTATCGTCGTTATTAACAAAATCGTAAGCCGCAATAATATTCATCGATTGAAAAACTTCGTGTTCCAAATTGTTAAAACCGGCGTCCATAAGGCAAATTACAACGCCTTGTCCGTAAAATCCCAAATCGTGAACCGCGGGAACATTAATTTGTTCGTCTTGAACATAAGATGGACCATAATCAAACGTATGCGTTCCTTTCGGGGAAGATTTTGGAATTACTGATTTAGTCGGGCGCAAAGTTTTATCTTTCGTTTTGAATTTTCTAACCAAATCAATTCCTTTTACGAAAGGAAAAGACGCGATTCTTTTAATAACGGATTTATCGGCGTAACCGCTAATCGCGTTGAACCAACGGCTGCGGTGATGAATTTTAACGCCGTTTTTATTTAGTGTTTGAACGTAAGCGTCATTTACCGGCAAATCGCGAAAGTCAATTAAAGATTTTCCCTCCATAAC
>WGAL01000270.1 GCA_015494845.1 Melioribacteraceae bacterium | reverse complement strand
TCTCAGTTAAATCGGGAATAATTTCATTTGTCTCGCAATCAAGAAATTCCATTCTGTTCGTGATTCTGAAAAAATCATCCGGCATTTCGAGTTTTGGCCCATCGGGAACGGCTTCCAGCAACGGAGAAAGTTTAATCACGGGAGTTTGAATTACGGAAGGTTTTATTTGTGAAAAAATAGCGTTACGTTTTATTTTCTTGTAACTTAATTCAACGCCGTTTAACGAGTCCGGCATTACTTCGTAATAATACAAACTACGATAAAAAAATAACGGAGCAAGTTTTTCAAATTCCTTTTTTGAAACATGATTCCCGCGGTTGTCGAGTCGGTAAATTTTATTATCACGCTTCACGGTTTGAACAAAATCATTCAATAATGCGCTGTAAATAATGTTTGGCGTAGGATGATGTTTATCGAATGTCATCCAATAATATTCCGGGAAAACATAAGACAAAACAAATATTACTGTAATTATCAAAACAATTCTGGAAATTTTTGTTATCATTATCTTGCGCCTCTCTTAAATCTAAAACCGGAAAGAAAAATTAACGTAAATTGTAAAGCCACAAGCACCGTAAAAACAGGGAGCGATTTAACGTAAGCCATATATCCCATTGAATACAAAAGTTGGGAAACAAAGCCGTATCCGAAAAGCGCAAGCAAAACTCTGCGTGGCCAAAGCGGTTCTATCAAAACGGCAGACGTGAAAAAATAAGCTCCCAAACCTGCTAACATCCACGGAATAACGGTGAAAATCATGCTCCACACAATTTCGGAAGGGAAATAATGCGCGCTTATTAAAATGAGCAAAAGCATAAAAAACAAATCTAAAATAATGAGGAAGAACGTGCCGTATCCAACCATGTAAAACAAAAGCAAATTTTCTTTTACAGGCAAATGCAAAGTTAATTTCAAACGGTAGGAAGAAAATTCCGGCACAAATTGCGCTCCGGCAATTAAAAGCCCGATTACAAGAGGAACGAATTTAAAAGTTCCGTAATATAAATAATCCTTAAAGACTACATAATTCCAAAACGAGCTGGCGGAATTAAATTCGAAAAATGCGCCTAACTTCAGCAAAATGGTTAGTATTGCGGCAAGTCCGATAACAAGCGAACCAAGCAAAAACCAACGCGTTTTAAGCCATTCTTTATACGATAATGCAATAAACATCTTTTCCTCAATATTTTCCGGTTATTCCGATAAATGCATCTTCCAAATCCATTTCCACTTCGCGGAAATTAACAGGTTCAATTCCTTTGGATTTTAAGTAATTCTCCACAGTTTGTTTATCTTCAAATGAATAAACGGTAGCTTCGCTTTTAATTTGCTCGAAATTCTTTATTACATCGTCCTTATCAAGATTAAGTTCAGTGGGCGACTTAAATTTGTATTGCTTAAATTTCGCCTTGAACTCTTTAATCGGCATAGAAAGAACAACCCCGTTATAATCCAGAATTACACAATCTTCAAGGAAATCTTCCAAATCTTGAATAATATGCGAAGTAATAAATATTGTTTTCTCTTTTTCCTTCGCAAATTCTTTCAGATAATCCAAAAACAATCTGCGGTAACCGGCATCCAAGCCCATGGAATAATCGTCGAGAATAAGCAAATCCGGGTCTTGCGCAAGCAACAAACCGAGCGCGACTTGCGAACGCTGTCCGCACGACATCTTCGAAAGTGGTTGATCGGGCAAAACTTTCAACTTGGAAAGCAATTCCCAATACGCGTCGCTTTTCCAATTAGGGTAAAATCGCGAGTAGAATTTCTCTATTTGCTTAATGTTCATAAACGAATATTGAATGTGACCTTCAATCAAAAAGCCTACGCGCGCTTTCGTTTCCGGGAGAAGTTTGTAAGAGTCTTCCCCAAAAATCAAGCACCTGCCGGAGCGCGGTTTAAGGAATCCGTTGAGAATATTAATCGTCGTGGTTTTGCCGGTTCCATTTTTACCGAGCAAACCGAAAACGCTTCCCTTCTTAATCTTGAAATTAAGATTTTCGTAAACTACTTTTTTGCCGTAGTAATGCGTTAGATTATTTACTTCAACAACGTATTCCATCTAATTTCCAATCAGAATTGAGAAAGATATTTTTTAACTTCCGCAGCTTGAATTACTTCGCCGTCCGGTTTTGACTTAAACGGATTTTCGACTTCTTTTACGGAACCGTCGCGAAAATGAACTTTTAATTTTTCCGCTGAAATCGTTTTCTTGACTTCTTCAAGCGTTGTTTTCTTCGGGTCGAAATAAACCATTGCAACCGGCTTGTCCGTGTATCGCGTAGAAAATCTAACAATACCTTTATTGTTTGATAAATGGCTTACTAAATACGGAATTTTCCTCGATAAACTGGATGCGCCTTCCGGGAACGAATAAACCAAAATTTCAAGTTGCTCGGGTTTGTATTTTCTGTAATGATTGAAAGTTCTCGAATACGGAGAAAACATTTCGCGATTAAATTGTCGAACCGAAATTTTTCCAAGCGTTTCGTATTCATCGTAAACATCAAAATCGATTTCTTTCGTTACCGTTTTGCCGTTCGAGTATTTCAATTCAAGTTCTTTCGCGCGCATTGCTTTTTGAATTTCTTCCGGCGTGGTTTTCTTTGCGTCGTAATACACAAAAACTTTCACCGGCTCGCCGAATTGCGTCGCTATTCCGTAAACGCCTTCAACCTTTCTAATTGCATATGCAAGATTCGTTTCTTCGGTTCTGTCGAATATTTTTTCAACTCTGAAAAGCGCGACATTTAATGAATCGGAAAAATCTTTTGGCAAGTAGCGCAATTTCATTTTAACAGGCTTAAAAATAGCGCGCTTGATTTGTTTTTCTGTAATCTGTTCCGGATTGTAATAAATATCGACCGTGTGGGAAGTCGCGTATGCGTCGAGTCCGTAAATTCCTTTAATACGGGAAATTTGGTTCTTGAACGCCGTTGCGCTTCCAAAACATTTAACTGAAGCGAGATTGGTTTGTTCATAAACTTTTATTTTGTCTTGAGAATTAAACTTCTCGAAATTCCCCCATCGTTCAGAAAGCGTTGCCAATTCAAAATTTCCGGAAAACGCTAAACTCAAAGCAATCAAAACAACGGTTGCAATCGGCATTAAATATTTTGTCGTCGGTTTTCCGTTAATATTCAAAGTGTTTTTAATAGGACAAGCGTAAACGCAATCCGTACACAAATGACAATCAACGTGGTCAACAGTTTCGTATTGCGATACCGTAATTCCCTCAGGACATTTGTCATCGCAAAGTCCGCACATCGTGCAAGAAGTCGGATTTCTCTTAATCTTAGTAAAATTAACGCCAAAACTTCGCATAAAACCGATTTCCGTAAACGCTCCGACAACAACCAACGCGCCGAGCAACCAAATCCAACTTAAATCTACTCCGATAATCCGTGCAATAATAAAAGTTACAATCACTCCCAAAGTTGGGATAAAATTATTAAAAATGTTCGCAATCGCGCCAAGCGGACAAAGATATTTACACCAAAACAATCTGAAAAATATTGCACCGAGAACAGTAATTATTAATGCCGGAAGCGCAAACCAGAGAACTATGTCGCGGCTCGAAAACCCTGTAACTACCGCATAATACGGGTCAAACTCCTTGCAAAACAATTCGCTTGTGTTCATCGTAATGTAAATGGAAATAAACAAAAGCGCGTATTTAAAAATTCTCAGTCCCCTGTCGGCAATTTTCGGCATATCCATTCGCAAATTATATTTAGCGCCTATCTTTCCGAGCCATTCAGTAACCGCGCCAATCGGACAAATGTAACTGCAGAAAAGTTTTCCGAATAATAACGCGCCAATAAGCAAAGTTACACCGAGAAATATTTGTGTTTCGCCCATTTGGCAAGATAAACTGCCCAAATGCAATTTACTCATTAGTGCAGACAAACCTCCGAACGGACAATAAGCTTCAAAATCAGCAATATAATTGGAGTCAAAAAAAGGTCGGATGGCTACATAAACAAGTAATAAGAGAATAATACTTTGAAATCCTATTCTGAGTGTATTTGTATATCTGAAACGTTTCTTAAACTTAAACTTTTGCATAACTTTCCTTTCAAATAAAAAAACAGAGCCGCCTCATTACGAAGCGGCTCTTTTAGGGATGAAATTATTTGAGGAGCAACATTTTTCTTGTTGCCGAATGATTTCCGGTTTGTAATTTGTAGAAATAAACGCCGCTGCCGAGTTTAGAAGCGTCGAAATTAACTTTGTAAGAACCGGCATTCATTTCTTCGTTAATCAAAGTTGCCACTTCTTGTCCAAGCAAGTTAAATACTTTAAGAGTAACAACTCCGCTCTTCGGAATCGAGAATTTAATTGTAGTTGTCGGGTTGAACGGGTTCGGGTAGTTTTGCTGCAATTCGAATTTGTGAACAACATTGCCTTCGCCGTCAACACCTACAACAGGACCGTCTTCCCATTGGTCAGATTTATCTTCTTGCGGAGTCCAATGGTCTTGCGGCGCAGTGTAAGGCTGTACAAATTGACGCGCCCCGGTCATTGCAATGTAGCGAACTCTGTATGCAAAATCAGCAAATCCGGCAGGCTCGTGTGTAAATGAACCGCCATCGTGCGTAAATGCATAGCGATATTCAAATCCGTTCCATGCCGGACCGTTAACCGTAAGCGTTCCGGTATAAACCATATCGCCGTCGTCGTCCGTAAGCATCAATACGCGCATATTGTCGGTATCCATCCAACCTTGAGAATAAACAAACGAAGGTTGTTCCGCAATCCACCAAACAGTATCTGTTGCCGGATTAAATGTTGGTACTTGAATATTCGGGTCAGCTGCATCGGTCATATCTACTTGGAAAGTAATTTGAACCGATTGACCGGCTTCAATTACCCAATCAGGATTTACGTCATCGTAATAAACAGGGTCAACCTGTTGACCTGTTTCACCTTCGAAAGCAACGTTACGGTTACCGCCGCCTTGGCTAAACGGTCTTTCCCAACCGTCAGTCCACATCGAATTTTCATCGTGGTTCTTAACAAAGAATTTATACGCCAGATCCATTCCAACAGGTTGTTGCTCGAACGCAATAGTTTTGAAATAGAAATCAGCTGAAAGCGGGTCTTGATCCATTACGTCTTGATCGCCCCAACCGTTGAATGAACCGCGAACCATCATTGTATCTTGTGCGTTGTCGAAAATGCCGACTTCGCTCATTACGCTCATATCAACATTAAATGTGATATCTCCATCAGCAAATTGAACATCCGGGTCAATATCATTCCAGAATGCGAAGTAATGGTTTGTATCACCGGGAGCCGGTGTAAAGTGTCTGTTATCAATACCTTCCCATTCAACCGAGCCGTCGCTCTTATAATAGATGAATTTAAATTGCAAATCCTCTCCAGATTGCAAATTATCGACCACAACTGTGTAAGTTGAGTCACCGTCGTCGTCGGTCATTTCATCACCGGCCGTACTCCAACCGTTAAAGCTACCGGCAACAAATACTTGTTGTCCAGGGTTTAAGCTTCCTTGTCTCATTGGCAGACGCATATCAACTTCAAACGTAACCGAAGCATCTCCGGAAGGAACAACATCTTGATTATTGAAATAAACAACATCAAGTACCATGTCATCTTCGCCGGTAGTTACCGAACGATTATCAATCGATTCCCATTGTCCGCCTGCAAAGTATTTGTATTCATAAGTTGTATTCGGGTCAAGCGTTAATGTGGTTGTATAAACCAAATCGCCATCGTCGTCGCTCAACAAATTAGCTCCGGTATCCCAACCGTTAAACGAACCGGGGATAGAAACTGTTTGCGTAGCAGGGTCAAAGTTGCCCATTTGTTGTTGGATACTCATATCAACTTGGAAAGTAACGTTTACGCCGGACGTTACTTCTGGGTTATGATAACCAAGATATTGGAAAGTATCCTTATCGTAAACAATCCATTGACTGTTATCAGCATCAGTACCTGCGGATTCCGCCCAATCGTCGGTTCCATCATAAATACCAGGTTTTCTTACCAAGGTATGATCTTTTGTTGCATTGGTAACGCCGGCAACATCCCAACCGGAGCCGGGATCTTCATCCGGAACGCCAATTACATCCAGCAAAACAGTATCTCCATCGCAAATTTGGAACAATCCGCGAGCATCATCGCCGTTAAACGCCATTACATAACCAAGTGTATCATAAGGTAATGCTTGGTCGGCAACCGCAAGAATTACCGAGTCTGCTTGATTATTAGCAATTACCCATACATCGCCTGCATCGATTACTGTTCCTTCAGGGAATGTATATACTTCATCGTTCCAACCGTTCCCATTGTAACCGGATTTAATAATAAAGTTGGACATATCTAACGGAGCTCCGGTTCCGTTATATATTTCAAGAGCTTTGTTGTAACTGCTACCTTCAATATATTCGGAGAAAAATACACCGTGAACACGGCCACTGTAATTCATTCTTCCAACCCAAAGGTCGTAACTTCCACTTGGACTTACTTGTTCCGGGTCAAAATAAGCAGGGTTACTTTTTACATACCCACTTAAATATAAATTTCCGTTAGCATCTTTATTTAAGGAAGTCAAGTAATCGTAAGAGTTTCCACCATAATTTTTAACATATTTAAAAGTTCCTTGAGGCCCGTTGAAAGCAATCAAGATTGCGTCTTTACCGCCGTAATTTGTCACCGTATCTTCTCCTACAACAAAATCACTCTTTGTATAACCACCTATATAAAGCATATCACCGTCAAGAGTAATCGCATATCCTTTATCTTCGCCCTCGCCGCCGACAGAAAATATTCCTAAAGAATTGCCGTTTAAATCAGTTCCCAAGAAATAAATATCATCATCGCCAGCAGAAGTAACCGTTTGTCCTGCAAATTCAAGGTCATCATTAAAATATCCAGTTACTAAAACCACTCCGTCATCAGGCCCCTCGTCGCCTTTTGTAACATAAATATCATATGCGCCATCTTTCCCTTGACCTGTTATTCCATCAGCCCACATAAATGTTCCATCAGCAGCATTTATTTTAGCAACGAAAATCTCGTTATCATCGACATTTGGTAATTCATATGTTCCAAAATATGCCGTGGTATCATCATAATGCCCGGTTATATAAATATTACCGTCTTCATCACGATCAATTGCTTTTGCTTCATCGTTTGAAGCTCCGCCGGCGCTTACAGCCCAAACATAATTTCCGTCGCCGTCGATTTTCAAAACAAAAACATCTCTGTCGCCTCCGGTCGTATAAAGTTCATGACCTTCATAAATAAGAGTATCGGCCTCGTTATCACCGAAATATCCGGTAACGTAAACGTTTCCGTCAGCGTCGGTTACAATTCCGGTGCCTTTATCTTGCGTTCCGGATACGGAATATGCTTGTTTTACCCATTGGAAATTTCCGTCATTATCATATTTTGCAATAAAAACGTCAAAATTCCCTGTGCTTACAAGCGAGTCGGTATCGGTAAAATAAGCCGTTCCGAAAAATGCTCCGGTCACATAAATATTACCGTTCGCATCAACAGTAATTGCATCGCCTTCGTCCGGACTTGCAGAACCGGCGCTTCCGGCATCAACTGCCCATTGAGCAATCCCTTCAGGAGAATATTTGGCAACATAAATATCATAATTACCGCGAGTGGAAATTTGGATTCCATTGCCAAAATCCATAGGGTCGCTCTTAAATTTTCCGGTTACATAGATGTTCCCTGCATCATCAACAAATGCGTCGTACCCGTAATCCGAGGTACTACCGCCTGCAAGGGAAACCCAATTGAATTGACCGTTCTGCGCAAAGATGTACGA
>WGAL01000269.1 GCA_015494845.1 Melioribacteraceae bacterium | reverse complement strand
GTTCCAGCCCGTTTCACAAAATCTTCTTTGTAAAGTGTGCTAATGTTTTTAAGCACTTCTTTTAATTCATCTTCAACTTCTTGGGATTTCTTTTTTTGCATATTAAAGCCTCATATTTTACTCAATACTAAGTAACTCACATTGGGAAAAAATATTTTCTAAACTGTCAGTCTCAATTAATTCAACACAGTAAAAAAATAAAATTGTTCCGCCTTTATTAAACTAACAAAATTAAAACGAACTTGAATGTTGAGCGCAAATTAACGAATACGGTTTACTTTGTCAAAATAAATCTCTGTTTTTGTCAAACGGGAAAATTAAGTTTCGCGTTTTCGGCATTACGATGCAAATATTGTCAGCGTAAATCATAACAAATCCATAAAATCAGCGTGCTATTTATTTTTCATTACCAAATTTTTCCATATTTTTATTTCAATCGGTTCTATAAATTAAAGGTTTGAATTAAAAATTTTACGGAGGCGGTTATTCATCAATCCGAAATAATACGGCGAATAATTTACGGTTTATCCGCGCTTGTAGTCGTGATTTTTATCGGCGTTTCCGGCTATTTGATAATTGAGGACGGTTACGGTTTTCTCGACGCGCTTTATATGACGGTTATTTCCATTACAACAACCGGATTTATGGAAGTAAAACCGCTAACGCCGGCAGGACGCATTTTAACGATATTTTTGATTTTCGGCGGCGTCGTAACCATTACTTACACGGCCGGGCGCTTCGCTCAACTTGTTTTAGAGAACCAATTTTTCAGGAGAAAGAGAATGGACAGAAAAGTGGACGCTTTATCGGAACATTTTATAGTTTGCGGTTACGGAAGAATAGGCAAACACATTTGCGAAACATTGAAAGAAAACGGCAAGCAGTTTGTCGTCATTGAAATAGACGACCAGAAAATAGAAGAATTGGTTGAGAAACATTATCTTTTTGTTCACGGCGACGCTACAAACGACGAAGTGTTGAAAAAAGCTCGCATCGAAAAAGCGAGAGGCTTGGCTTCGGTTCTTAAAACGGATGCGCAAAATGTTTTTACGGTTCTCAGCGCAAAACAGATGAATCCGGATTTATACGTCGTTACGCGTTCAACCGACGAAGCGACAACGCCGAAACTAAAAAAAGCAGGCGCGGACAGAGTAATTGAAACATACGAAATCAGCGCGTCAAGAATTTCGCAAGTGCTTTTGCGTCCGAACGTAATGGATTTTATCGACGGCGTGGCGCGAAATAAAAATCTCACAATCAGTTTGGAAGAAATCGAAATAGGCGAAGACTCGTCGCTAAACGGCGTTACGCTTATTCAATCGCCGATACGGAAAAAACTCGACATCATAATAATCGCAATCTACAAAAAGAACGGCGAGTTTTTGTATAATCCGCACGCGCAAACGGTTCTTGAAGCAGGCGATATTTTAATCGCAATCGGCGAAACGAAATCGTTGGAAGAATTATATAAATTGTGCAAATAGAGAGGATGAAAAATGAAAGTTGAAGTAAACGGATTAACCGCGTTCCTTCACGGAAATAAGAATAACCCGCCGATAATTTTCGTTCACGCGTTCCCGCACGACCGCAGAATGTGGGAAAAGCAAATTGAGTTCTTGTCGAAAGAATTTTTCGTAATTACTTACGACGTTCGCGGTTTCGGCAACAGCGAAATAGGCGACGGGCAATACACAATGGAACAATACGCCGACGATTTGATTTCGCTTGTCGATGCGCTCGGAATAAACAAGCCGGTTGCTTGCGGACTTTCGATGGGCGGCTACATTCTTTTCCGCGCAATGGAAAAGGCGCAGGAAAAATTCTCGGGCGTTGTTTTTATGGATACGCGAACCGAAGCGGACGACAACGCAGGAAAGTTGAAAAGAGCAGGCGCAATAAAAGAAATTAACGAAAACGGCTTGACGAAGTTCGCGGAAGATTTCGTTAAAAATTGCGTTTGGAAAAAATCAATTGAAAACGGAAACGAAGGTTATTTGAAAGCGTTGGAAATTGCGAAATCGCAAAATCCGACCGGCGTAAAAGGCGCGTTGCTTGCAATGGTTAGCAGAACCGATACGACCGGAAGTTTGGCACGGCTCGAAATTCCCGCTTGCGTAATTTGCGGCGAATACGACTTGCTGACGCCGCCGGAAACAATGCGGAAAATTGCGGAAAAAATTCCGGACGCGGAATTTCACGTAATTAAAGAGGCAGGACACCTTTCAAACCTCGAGCAACCGTCCGCCGTTAATAAAATAATATACGAATTTGCAAGAAAGGTTTTTGAATAAATGAAATTACTGCGCAGACTTTACGACTGGATGTTGCACTGGGCGGAAACGCCGTACGGCGGCGTCGCCTTGTTTTTATTGGCTTTCGCGGAATCTTCTTTTTTCCCGATTCCGCCCGACGCTTTGCTTATTGCGCTTGCGCTCGGTTCGCGGAACAAAGCGTTTAAATTTGCTCTGATTACTTCCGCCGGCTCGGTTCTCGGCGCAATTCTTGGTTACGGCATCGGCTATTTTCTTTGGTGGAACGCGCCCGGCGAGTTCTCGAACATTGCGCAATTCTTTTACGCGAACATTCCCGGTTTCGACGAGAAAGTTTTCTTCGACGTCAAAGCGCTTTACGATAAATGGAATTTTTGGATTGTTTTCACGGCGGGCTTTACGCCGATTCCCTACAAAGTGTTTACGATAAGCGGAGGCGCGTTCGACATTAATTTCCCGATGTTTTTGCTTGCTTCCGTCGTTAGCCGTTCCGCGCGCTTTTTCCTCGTAGCCGGCTTGATTTGGAAATTCGGCGAACCGATTCGCGAGTTTATCGACAAATATTTCGATTGGCTTGCAATTTTATTTACGGTTCTGCTAATCGGCGGCTTTTTCGTAATTAATTATTTGATTTAAGTTCAAAAACAAAAGGTAAAAAATGGAAACTATCGCACTGATAAAATCGAACAAACTCTTTGAGAACTCGGACGTTACGGACGTCGATTTTTCTTCGGTCAAAGGCGAACCGTTAAATTTCAAAGCAGGCAAAATTATTTATCGACCTGGCGCGCCATCCGAATTTTTATATTTATTAATTGAAGGAAGCGTCGTTCTGGTTTCCGCAGGCAATAAAAAATACGTTGGTGAAAACGAATTTTTCGGTTCTGAAATTTTAAACGATGAGAAAAGAAAAGGAAGCGCCGTTTGCGAAGACGATGCGTTTATCATTGCAATAAATAAGGACGAACTGAATTCTTTAATCGCGCAAGACGCCGGAATTGAAAAAACGATAAAAGATTTTTGCGCGGCGTCGAACGCGGATGAAAACGCCGACGAAACGCAAGATGAAAAAGAGCGCGAGTGCGAACCTTGTCCGCCCTGCCCTGAAGTCGAGGAAGAAGACAATGATTGCGAAGAAAACAAAATAATTTTCAATTACGAGGAAGTGGCGAAGAAAATCAAGGAGGCGATTTACGAACCGGCGCGCGAGGCGCTTAACGTTTTGAAAGAATTGGAAGACAAAAGTCCCGAAGAAAAACTGTTGGACCTCGAAAAATACGTCAGAAAGATTTACGAGAAAGGGAATATTTCCAATCTTTTCTTGTCGGAATTTGAAAATCCTAATATGAAACTTCTTAATGTTCTCGATTTAATCAAAGAATTTACCGAGCAGTTTAAAATCGATTTTCCTTACTACGGTTGCGAGATTTCAATAACGGAAGATGAAACTTACACGGTAAACGTTGACCACAAACTATTCTACGAAGCGGCGAAACAAATTTTACTTAACGCTTGCGAGGCTACCGATTTTCAAGGGGAAATTAATATTCAAATTTCGAAAGATGCCGAGTTTGTTGAAATCCAGTTTTCAGACAACGGGCCTGGCATCCGACCGGAAAATGCGTTGTTGATTTTTGATCCGTTTGTCTCGATTGAAAAAGAAGGCGGGTTGGGACTCGGCTTAACAGTGGCTGATAAAATTATTCGGGCGCAAGGCGGAAAAATTACCGCAAAGCATCCTGAAGGCGGAGGCGGCGTTATTTCGATTTTCTTGCCAATCGTAAATGAACGCGAATAAATTAATCGTAATTTTCGGGCCGACTGCAACAGGCAAAACCGCGCTCGCCGCAAAATTGGCGCATCGTTTTAACGGCGAAATAATCTCGGCGGATTCGCGGCAAGTTTACCGCAGAATGAATATCGGAACAGGGAAAGATTACGACGATTATTTCGTAAACGGCGAGCGAGTTCCGGCGCACTTAATTGACATTGCAAATCCTGACGAAGAATACAATTTGGTTCGTTTTATTTCGGATTTTAACGATGCGTTAAACTTAATTTATTCGCGAGAAAAATTGCCTTTTCTCGTCGGCGGAACGATGCTTTACATTCACGCCGTATTGAAAAATTATTCGTTAATAAAAACCGATTTCCCTTCCGAAAAATTTTCGCAATTGGAAAAATTTTCTCTCGCCGAATTGCAGAAACGGTTTCTTGAAAAAAATCCGAGACCGCACAACACAACCGATTTGAACGACAAGGAAAGATTAATTAAAGCGATAATTATTGCGGAAGAAAAAAACGATGAAATAATTTCGCCGGTAAAAACAAATTCGCTGAACATTTGCATTCTTCCCGAAAGAGAAATTATTTACAAACGGATTGACGCGCGTTTGGAAAACAGATTGAAAAACGGAATGATTGAGGAAGTCGAAAATCTTTTGGCAAACGGAATATCGTTTGAGAAACTCGATTTTTTCGGATTGGAATACCGTTACGTCGGGAATTACCTCGCCGGCAAACTCAATTACAACGATATGAAACAAAAACTCGCCTCGGCGATAAAAAAATTTGCGAAAAGACAAATTACCTGGATAAGAAAATTGGAACGCGAAGGCATCGAAATTCATTATTTGTCTTCGCCTGACGAAAGAAAAGCGAAAGAATTGATTGAAAATTTTTTATTGCGGTGAATTCTACCTTCAAGTTATTTATTCCTTGAAGGTAAACAAGTAATTACAAATATTCAAACCTTGCAGGAACAAGTACCTGCAAGGTTTTTATAG
>WGAL01000268.1 GCA_015494845.1 Melioribacteraceae bacterium | reverse complement strand
TCAATATAGATAACAAAGAAAAAATATTAATGACAATGAAAAGTTTAGTAATTTTTTCTTTGTAAAATCTTCTTAATAATCTGGTAGAACTATATTTATCATCAATTCTGCTAGCAGTTTGAAGTAATATAGGAAGTCCTATTGCAAAAATCGCAATTATTAAAGGAATACAACCTTTTTCCACTATTGAATTATAGTCAACATTCATAATCATATTTTTTTAATTGCCCATAACGTATGTATATATACAATTGTTCTTATCCGTCCATATTGGCGGTATAAAAACAATTGTTTATATTTTTCTTATACGCATAATCTGTTTTCCAACTACCTTCAAGGCGCTTGTCACCTTGAAGGTAGCGGCTTTTAACGTAAAAATATTTCTTTTATTTATTCACCTGAAAAGTAGTATCGCCGTTTTTGAAGAAATTCACAATTTGATTTGCAGCGGCAATGCCGGCATTAATATTCGCTTCGGCGGTTTGCGCGCCCATTTTCTTCGGCGTAAAGTAACATCTCTCGTTGTATTTTTCCAAAAGCAATTCGCCGTTGTCTGGCGCAATATCCGAAACGTATTTGAAATCGTCCCTTTCGCGCATAACTTTAAGCAAATCGTCTTCGTTAATTACTTCCTTGCGCGCGGTATTTACGAGCGTTGCGCCTTTCGGCATTTTGCTTAGCAAATCGTAATTGATTGATTTAATCGTATGTTCATTAGCCGGAATATGCAAAGAAACATAGCGGTTGTTCGCATAAAGTTCTTCAACGTTGTCGTAAACCTTAACGCCGTCGGCTTCAATTTTTTCTGCGGGAATAAACGGGTCGTACGCCGAAACAATCATTCCGAAACCGTCTTTCGCGATTTTTGCCACAAGCCGTCCCACGTGTCCGTATGCGTGAATTCCGAGCGTTTTGCCTTTGAGTTCGGTTCCAGGCTTGCCATTAAAAAATCCGCGCGCGGCGTAAACCATAAGTCCCAAAGCGAGTTCCGCAACCGCGTTTGAATTTTGTCCCGGCGTGTTCATTACAACAACGCCTTTTTCGCTCGCCGCTTCGAGGTCGATGTTGTCGTAGCCAGCGCCGGCTCTTACGACGATTTTCAATTCCGGCGCGGCGTCCAGAACTTCGCGCGTAACTTTGTCGCTTCGCACAATCAACGCGTTAGCGTCCTTAACCGCGTCGATTAGCGCGGCTTTGTCCTCGTATTTTTCCAACAATGAAAATTCGTATCCCGCTTGTTCAACTATTTCGCGTATTTTATCAACCGCTTCTTTTGCGAACGGTTTTTGAGTTGCAACCAATACTTTCATAATTTACCTCCGAAAGTTGCTTAATAAAATTAGTAATTAAGTCTCGCCGCTTGCGAGACGAATTTATTTCAACATCGGAATTTTTATTCCGAATTTCTTTGCGTTTTCAATCGCTCTTTCGTAACCAGCGTCCGCGTGACGAATAATTCCCATTCCCGGGTCGTATGTCAAAACGCGCTCGAGCCGTTTTTCGGCTTCCTTTGTTCCGTCGGCTACAATTACCATTCCGGCGTGCAACGATTTTCCGATTCCAACGCCGCCGCCGTGGTGGAACGAAACCCAACTTGCGCCGCCGATTGTGTTCATCAAAATGTTAAGAATAGGCCAATCGGCGATAGCGTCGCTTCCGTCTTTCATTCCTTCCGTTTCGCGATAAGGCGACGCAACTGAACCGCAATCCAAATGGTCGCGCCCGATAACTATCGGCGCGCTTACTTTTCCGCTCGCGACCAAATCGTTAAAGATTTTTCCCATCTTTGCTCTGTCGCCGTAACCGAGCCAGCAAATGCGCGAAGGCAAACCTTGGAAGTGAACTTTTTTCTGCGCCATTTTTATCCAACGAACCAGCGCTTCGTCTTCTGGAAACGTTTCGATTACCGCTTTGTCCGTTTCGTAAATGTCGTTCGGGTCGCCGGAAAGCGCCGCCCAACGGAAAGGACCTTTGCCGTCGTTAAAAAGCGGACGAATAAATTCCGGCACAAATCCGGGAATATCGAAAGCGTTTTCCACGCC
>WGAL01000267.1 GCA_015494845.1 Melioribacteraceae bacterium | reverse complement strand
GCTAAAACCAAGCTTGCAATTTTCGTTAAGTCAATTTTTTATTTAAAGATTTACGGCTCTTTCCAATAACGCCGAAAGTTCTTTTCTTCCGTTAGAATATACTTCATCTTTATCGTAAATTAAAGATTCGCCGCCTGAAACTACTTGCCGTCCGTCGATAAAAACTTCTTTTACGTGTTTTGGCGAAGAAGAATAGACAATCGAGGAATAAATATTATTTTCGTCAATAATCAAAGGTTGTTCGGGATTATTCAAATCAATCGCTACCAAATCGGCTTTCTTGCCTACTTCTATGCTTCCCGCTTCCTTTTCAATCCCCAACGCTTTTGCGCCTTCAATCGTCGCCAAACGGAAAACGGTTTTCGCGTCCATTACTGTTGGACCATGCAACGGCTTTTGAATTAAAGACGCAAGACGCATTTCGGTAAACATACTTAAATTATTGTTGCACGGCGGTCCGTCCGCGCCAAGCGAAACGGAAATGCCTTCGTCCAAATATCGCGGAATATTTGCCGTGCCGGAAGCGAGTTTCAAGTTAGCGGAAGGACAATGCGAAATGCGCGTTCCGGTTTGTTTTAAGATTTCTATTTCCTTTTCATTAACATGTATTCCATGAGCAAGCACCGTTCTTTCACCTAAAATTCCGATTGAATCAAAATATTCGATATTTTCCATTCCCGTTTTTTTGCGAACCGCTTCTATTTCGCCTTTGTTTTCCGACGAGTGCGTGTGGTAAAGCGAGCCGTCAAAATCTTTTTGCATTTCCGCAGTTTCGATTAACAATTCTTCGCTGCAAGAAAGAACAAACCGCGGCGCAAAAGCGTATTTAATTCTGCCGTTTTCCACGTTGTGAAATTCTTTCGCAAAACGGTATGATTCTTCAATACTCTTTTTCGTATCTTCCTTAAATTGCGGCAACAAATCGTTTTCGTCAATCATACATTTGCCGGCAAAAGCGCGCATTCCGCTATTAATCAATTCGTTAAATACGACTTGTTGGTGATTCATCGTTCCCATATCGAGAATCGTCGTTGTTCCGCCGGTTTGCAATTCGTAAATTCCGAGTCGAGCGGAAAGCGCAAGCGAATTTTCCGAATGCAATAATTCGTAAGGGAAAATGTGCTTTTGCAACCAATCGAGAAGTTCCAAATCGTCGGCGAGCCCGCGGAAAAGCGTTTGACACAAATGCACGTGCGTTTGAATAAATCCGGGAATTAAAACCAAACCGGAAAAATCGTAAACCTTTTCGAATTCGCTTTCGTTAAAATTTTCGGTTCTGTCAATTTCCGTAATAATTCCGTTTTCAACAGATACCGAATATCCGCTTAAAACGTTGTCGTTTGAATTTGCCGTAACAATTTTATTCGCTTTAATTAAAAATTTATTCGCCATTTTATTCCTCTTTAATCATCATTTAAGAACCGGTTCTGAAATTAATATTTAAAAATACTTCCGCCGATAAACTCGCGCAGAACCGAATCGCGCGGCACCGGAGAATCGTCTTCTACTGGCGTAATTGATTCGAGCAACTCCGCCACTCTTTCTGCGCGTTCGTAAGCGTCGGCTTTCAGCGGATCGTTTTTGTAGAGTTCGCGCCACTTGCGGAAATTATCCAACATTCTATGAGCGTAAAGCGGAAGTTCGTAAGGCATCGCGCTGTTTACGATAAAATCCGCTTTGGAATTGTAAGGAATAATATTCCGCAATTCGCTCGAGCGCACGTAATGCCAGTGTTCAAGCGTTTGTTGCGGATTGTAAGCGCGTTGCACGGAATCGCGCAACATTCTGCGAATTAAACGGATGTCCGTCCAGCGAACGTATTTGCCGTTTTTCCCTTTCATCTGCAAAAGCGGTTCGAGGTAAATTCTGTATTTCTTTTCGTCGGGAATGTTTTCGCTGAATTTCGGGTAAAGTCCGTGAAGACTGTCGATTAAAATTATTTCGTTCCCTTCGAGTTTCATTCGCGTTCTGTTCAAATGGCGTTTGCCGGTTTTGAAATCGTAATATGGTATGTAAACTTCTTCGCCTTTGCTGAGTTTTTCGAGATGTTCGTTAATCAAATCCAAATCGAGCGCTGGCGGCGTTTCAAAATCGTAATCGCCGAATTCGTCTTTCGGGTGCAATTCCAAATCGAAGAAATAATTGTCGATATTC
>WGAL01000266.1 GCA_015494845.1 Melioribacteraceae bacterium | reverse complement strand
TCTCATAAAAACAAACATTTTAAACTAAAGAATAACCGCGTAAAAATTCTTTCGCCGTCATTCGCTTTCTTCCTTCTGGACGTATTTCCAAAATTTGTACGGAACCGTTTTTTGCTCCGATAAACAATTCTTTTTTCGTTTGTTTAATTTCGCCTGGCAGTAAATTTTCGTCCGATTTTTTCGCTTTGTAGATTTTGTAAATCTTGCCGTCCTTTTCAAAAAATGCGGCAGGGAAGGGCGATAGCCCGCGAACTAAATTCACAATTCTTTCTGCATCTACTTCCCAATTTATTTTTGCGATTTCCTTTGTGATTTTCGGCGCTTTTGTAGCTGCATTTTCATTTTGCGGAAGCGGTTCAAAATTCCCCTTTTCAAGAATTTCAACGGTTTCAAGAACCGCGTCCGCGCCGAGCATACTTAACTTATCGTGAAGTGTGCCGAAATCGTCATCGTCGTCGATTGCAATTTTCTTTTGCAGAATAATATTTCCGGTATCGACTTTTTTCTCCAACAAAAAAGTAGTTACTCCTGTTTCCTTTTCGCCATTGATTAACGCCCACTGAATCGGCGCCGCGCCTCTGTATTTGGGCAAAAGCGAAGCGTGTAAGTTGAAAGCGTAGCGCGGAAGCGTGTAAACCGCTTCCGGTAAAATTCGGAATGCGACAATAACAAAAATATCCGCGTTAAATTTTTTTAATGTTTCAATGAATTTTTCGTCTTTTAATTTTTCGGGTTGCAGAACCGGAATTCCTTTCTCGATTGCAAATTCTTTTACCGGCGTAAAACTCACTTTTCTTCCGCGACCGCGTTCTTTGTCCGGCGCGGTAACTACGGCAAGAACTTCGTGGCGCGAGTTAAGTAATTTTTCAAGGGGCGGAATTGCGAAATCCGGCGTGCCGAAATAGATTATTTTCATCTTATTCTTATTGTTTTTCGGTAATCGGATAATTTATATCGACTTTGCGTCTTTGAATGTCGCGCAATTTGGATTGCAATTTTTTCTTCAATTTCGGTTCTACTCTGTCCGGTATCATTTTGCCGATTAAGTGGTCGTATTCGTGTAAAATAACGCGCGCGAATAAATCGTCGGCTTCGGTTTCAACGATTTCTTCGTCGGCGTTTAAGTATCTAACTTTAATTATTTCCGGACGCTCGACATCGGCGGTGAGCGTTGGCAGACTCAGACAACCTTCTTCGTAAATTACGCTTTCGTCGGAAGTTAAAATAATTTCCGGGTTTATCATCGCAACCGGCTTGATGTGTTCCAAACCTTCGACTACGCTTACGTCAACGACGAAAATTTGTTTATCAACGTTAACTTGATTTGCCGCAAGCCCAATTCCGTTGGCGTTGCGCATTGTTTCAAACATATCGCGAATTAACGAAATTATTTCGTCGTCTATTTTTTCAACCGGCTTGGCTTTTTGTCGCAGAATTGCGTCGCCGTAAACCGTTATTGGTAAAATTGCCATTCTTAATCTCCGAATTTTAATCTTTAAAAATAACCAATTAGGAAATTAATTTGGAATAATAAAATTGATTGGGGAATTTTTCCTACACACCGAATTTTGTTATTACGGACGATGAAAAAAACACACGTCTTTGCGAGGAAGGATTCCGACGGTAGTCGGAAGACTGACGCGGCAATCTATCGAATATTCAGCGCGAGCTTGCTGAACCGATAGTCCGCCGCGGCGGAGCTTCGTCGTTTCGCTCCTCGCAATGACGCGACGGCGCAAATCATAATAAAATCAGTGAAATCAGCGTCCTATCAATCGCAAAAATCTTTACGCCAAATTCATCAACCAATTTGTAATTAATCTTACGCCGAAACCGGTTGCGTATTTTTTCGTGTAACTTGCTTGTGAATGTTTAAGCGCAGGTCCGGCAATGTCGAAATGCGCCCAATTTTTTTGCATCTCTTCTGAAAGAAAGAATTTAAGAAATAGCGCCGCGGTAATAGAACCTCCCCAACGCGTTGAGCCGACATTCGAAATATCCGCCAAATCGCTTTTTAACAATTCCTGATATTTTTCGGGTAGCGGAAGTCGCCAAACGTATTCGCTTGTAATTTTAGCCGATTTGGAAATGCTTTCCGCAAGCGTGTCGTCTTGCGTGAAAATTCCTGCGTAAGATTGCCCCAACGCGACAAGGCACGCACCAGTAAGCGTTGCGAAATCCAAAATTCTATTCGGATTTAATTTTTCTGCAAATTCAAGCGCATCCGCTAAAATTAATCTTCCTTCGGCGTCGGTGTTTCCGATTTCAATTGTTTTGCCGGAAGAAGTTTTAATTATGTCACCAGGCTTGTACGCGTTGCCTGAAATTACGTTTTCCACGACCGGAATAACGCCGTAAATTTCGTAAGGAAGTTCCAAATCGGAAGCGGCTTTGAGAATACCGGCAACAGTAGCCGCGCCTGCCATATCGCCTTTCATATCAAGCATTCCGGACGTCGGCTTAATCGATAATCCGCCGGCGTCGTACATTACGCCTTTTCCGACGAACGCAATTTTGTCTTTTGGATTCTTGCCTTTATAGGAAAGTTTAATCAATAGCGGCGGATTAACGCTTGCTTGTCCAACCGACAAAATGGCGGTCATTTTCTTTTTGTGCAATTGTTCTTCGTTCAGAATTTGAACTTTAACCGCCGTTCCTTTGAATAACTTTTTAACGCGTTTTGCGAACTCTTGCGGCGTGAGCGTGTTTGCAGGTTCGTTTACAAAATCGCGCGCTTGGTAAACCGCGCCAATTATTTTTTCGGTTCTTGAAATAATTTTTTTGAGGTTTTTCTTTTCGCCATTAACAAATGTTACGGTTAATTTTGTTGTTGATTTCTTTTCCGATTTGTATTTATCGAACACATAATTGCCGAGCAGAATTCCTTCTACGATTGACTGAAAATAATTTTCGAAATTGCCGAAAATTTCCGTAATAAATTCCGCTTCAAAAGGGAACTCGATAATCAAGTTTTCGAGATTTTCGTCAGAGTCAATAATTACGGATGCGAAAAAGTCCCTGAAAAAATCATCGTCGATTTTTTCGCGCTCTATCTTTTTCAGAATAAAAAGAGAACCGAAATTTTCGGACGGATTAAATCTAATTTCCTTCTTGTCGCTTTTTTCGATTTTTTTAATTTGCGATTTTTTTACGGGAAGATTTAACTCGCCGAATATTTCCTCAAAACTTTCTTTTTCGAACAAGCGGACGTACGTAAAATTTTCTTTCGGAAATTTTCTCTTTTTCGTTTCGTTGAATTTTATTTCGTATTTCATTTTTGCCTCTTTATTTATCGTATTTCAAATATTCGATTGCTTTTTCAATAACCTTGTTTTTCAGCGCCGTAAGCGATTTCCCTTCAATTCTCGAACCGGCGGCGTTTATGTGTCCGCCTCCGCCGAATTCCGCCGCAAGTTTGTTTACGGGAATTTCGCCGCGCGAACGGTAACTTACCTTAAAACCTTTTTCAAATTCGTAAAACAACAAACCGATGCGCACGTTTTGCACGGTCAAAGTATAATTTACGAAACCTTCGATATCCGCTTCCGTGCCGTTGTATTTTACAATGTCTTTTCTGCGGATTTCCATAGCGCAAACTTTGCCGTCGGCGTAAACGCGCATATTTTGCAACGACTTTCCGAGTATCTGCAAGCGGCTCAGCGTGCTTTGTTCGTAAATCATTTCGTAAATATGTTTCGGGTCGATACCGGTTTTCAAGAGTTTGGCGGCTATGCGGTGAGTTTTCGGCGTCGTTCTTTCGTAGCGGAACGAACCGGTGTCCGTCATAATAGCGGCGTAAAGCGCTTCGGCTATTTTGAAATCGATTCCGGTTAATTTTGTTTTTTCAAGAAAATCAAAAATCAATTCTCCTACGGAACCGATTTGGGGTTCAATAAAATAATAATCGGCAAATTCGTTCGGCTCTTGGTGGTGGTCGATGCAAACGCGTGGTTTTCTGAATTTTTCGAACGCGGCTTGCATCTTGCCGGTTCTTGTAATTTGATTTAAATCGAGAAAGAAATGCGCGTCGGCGTTTGCAATAAATTTGTTGTGCTTGCGCGGATTGTATCGCTCAATTAAATTGTCGCTATCGAGGAAACGCAACTCGCGCGGCGTTTCGGAAACGTTTATGATTTTTGCGTTCTTTCCCAATTTTATTAACGCGCGCGCCAAACCGAGCTCCGAGCCGATTGCGTCGCCATCCGGATTTATGTGAGAAGTAATGACGAAATTTCTGCCGTTTGAAATTAAATCTGAAATTGTTTTGTAAATCTTTTTCATTAATGTCCTCTGCGGAAAAAAATTAAATAGCAAAGGTAAAAAGTTTATTTCAAATAATTAAACAAAAATTGTTGGGAAATTTTCAGTTTTCCTTTGAGGCGCTTGTTCCTCAAAGGTAAATGAAAAGAGCAAATGCAAAATGTCTTGAACCATGATTAGGATTCGCCGCGGCGAATTATTTGATTAGCATGATGAAAAAATAGGTTCAGAGTTCGCCTTGGCGGACAAAGGAAATAAAGAATCATGAAAATCCGAAAATCATAAAAATCATGGTTCAAGACAAATGCGGTTTAACTATTCCGCGAACTGTCTGATAGTTTGCCACGCGCCGATAAATCGGCGCTCGCAAAGACGCTTACTAATTTGTTTTATTCTTAT
>WGAL01000265.1 GCA_015494845.1 Melioribacteraceae bacterium | reverse complement strand
GTTCTATTGCTGTTCTACCACAATTCCGATTTCGAAAAATCGCTATTCAAATTCGCCGCTTGGAAAATCGCAAAACCGGATAGATACCATTATCAAAACTTAATCAGAACCGAAACCGGAAAAATCGCGTCTGCGCTTCAAGATGAAAATATCAGATTATTCAACAACTCGCTTGCCTACCGTTATTGGAACGCGTCGCGCTTGCCGTTTGAGGCGTTCTCTTCCGCAATTGAAATAACGGATACTTCCGGCGAAACCGTTTATTTTTATTACAACAAAAACGAAGAAGAAATCCGTAAAAAAGAGTCGTTTGTTGCGCGTGCGCACCGCAAAATACCGAAAGGTTACGATATTTTCGGCTCGGTTGATTTTTCTCCGACTAAACTTTTCAATTCCACTTTGCCCGAATTTTTCATCGCGAACAATCAAGCGCTTGTTTCGTTAAAACGCCGCTTGAATTTGGGCTTGCTGATTTTCCGCAACGGCAAATTGGTTTTTAATTCAATTCCCGCCACGCTCACAAAAACCAAAAAGCGCGAATTGCTTGCGCTGGCGAAACGCAACGGGAAGAAAATTTCCGTTACTGAAATAAACCGCAAAGAATACGATTTGTTGGCGATAGGCAATAGCGGAAGAAAAACGGTTTACTTCTTCCTAAAACCCGCGCCGCCGTTTGCGTACAAATTTTTCGATGCGCTGAAATTATTCGGCGCGTTTTTTCTCTTTATCTTAATTCCGCTTTCGTTTTTGGCTTTGCCCGATTTTCTCAAACGCAAAAAACGGCTTGCGTTCAGAACCGCAATATTTGCAGGCGTTGCGCTCGTTTCGGTCATTCCGTTAATTTTACTCGCGGTTTATTTCAGAAATTTAAGCGAAGAAAAAAATCTGAATTCGCGTTTGTTTAAACTGAATAAAAAAGCGTTGGCTGTCGGAAAATATTTACGCTATTCCGAGCAAACAGGAGACGACCCTGTTGCGTTATTCGAGCGCGCAAAAGACGAATTGAAATTCGATTTCACGGTTTTCTATAAGGACAAAATTTTCTACACCACTCATCCGCTTTATTTCGAGAACGGAATTCTTCCTGATGCGCTAAATCCCGAAGCGGTTGTAAATATTGAACTTGAGCGAATCAACGACATTTTGCTTACCGAAAATATTGAGAAATACGCACGCCACGTTTTTTATTCCAAAATTTTTTACGGCGGCGAAAGTTACATAATTCAAATCGACGAAGCGTTTAATCCTATTATTCTTCCTATGTCCGAACGCGAACTCGACGTGATGCTGGTAACGAGTTATTCCGTCGCCGCGCTGGGAATTATCTTGCTCGGCTTTTTGCTCGCTTATTATTTGTCGCGACCGATTAACGAACTTACGGAAGCGACGCGGAAAATAGCCGAAGGAAATTTGGATTTGCAAATCAAAACCAAAGCGTTCGGCGAAGTTAAGGAACTTGTGGACGGCTTTAACTTTATGGCGCGCGAATTAAAAAACACGCAACAAAAATTAATCGCTTCGGAACGCGAAGCGGCGTGGCGCGAAATGGCGCGGCAAGTCGCGCACGAAATTAAAAATCCGCTCACTCCGATGAAACTTTCGTTACAGCAGCTTATCGCAATGAAAAAGGAAAACGACGAGAATTTCGACGAAGCGTTTTTCAAGATTACCGATTCGACGCTTTCGCAAATCGAGTTGTTGAAAAACATCGCAAGCGAATTTTCCACTCTCGGAAAAATGCCCGGAATAAAACCGAAAGAATTAAATCTTCTAGAATTACTGAAAAAAGTAAAATCGCTTTTCTCGAACGACAAGATTGAAATTACGCTCGATAATTCGCTCGAAGGGATTACGTTATTTTCAGACGAAGAATATTTAACGAGAATTTTCGTAAACATTTTACGGAACGCAAAAGAAGCGAGCGCAAACAAAATCGAGATTTACGCCGAAACAAACGACGCTTACGTTTCCGTTTACGTAAAAAACAACGGCGAAAAAATTCCGCCGGAAATTCAAGGTAAAATTTTCGGCAAGAACTTTACAACCAAACAAAAAGGCAACGGCTTGGGTTTGTTTCTCGCAACCGAGTTCCTTCGCAAAAACGGCGGCGATATCATTCTCGAGAAATCGGACGAGAACGAAACCGTTTTCAAATTGATTTTTCCAATCGAAACCACAAAAGAAAACTTCACGGTTTAACGCGCGCCAATGACAAAAAACAAAAGAAACGGCTGGCTCTGGATTCCTTCGCTTTATTTCATCGAAGGATTACCTTACGTTTTCGTGATGTCGGTTTCGGTAACTTTTTTCAAGCGGATGGAGCTTTCGAACGAAGAAATCGCGTTTTACACAAGCTGGCTTTATTTGCCTTGGGTGATTAAGCCGTTGTGGAGTCCGTTTGTAGATTTGTTCAAAACCAAACGTTACTGGATAATTTTCACGCAGTTTTTTATCGGCGTCGCTTTCGGCGGAATTGCGTTTTCGCTTTCCGCAACGGACGATTATTTCGGCTACGTTTTCCTTCTTTTCTCGCTAATCGCTTTCGCTTCCGCCACGCACGATATTGCCGCCGACGGTTTTTATATGATTGCGCAAACGCCGTCGAACCAAGCGAAATTTGTAGGCATCCGCAGCACTTTTTACAGAATAGCGATGATTACAGGACAAGGATTGTTCGTTGTTTTTGCGGGTGAATTGGAAAAATCGCTCGGTAACGTCAAACACGCTTGGGCGATTGTTTACGCGACGGTTTTCGCTCTCTTTTTCGTTTTTGCTTCTTATCATAAATTTATTTTACCGAGAACCGAAAAACCGCGCGAGGCGAAATCAATTAAACAAATATTCGGCGAGTTTTTCGTTCCGTTTGTTGATTTTTTCAAGAAAGACGGAATCGGCGTAATTATTTCATTTCTGCTTTTCTACCGTTTTTCGGAAGCGCAACTCGTTAAACTCGCAACGCCGTTTATGCTCGACAGCGCGGAAAAAGGCGGGCTCGGACTTTCGACAAGCGACATCGGCTTCATTTACGGAACAATCGGCGTGGGATTTCTCGTCGCGGGTGGAATTCTCGGCGGTTTCGCAATTGCGAAAAAAGGTTTGAAATACTGGCTCTTGCCGATGTTAATTTCCATTAACATACCGAACGCGGTTTATCTTTATTTTGCGCTGGTTCAACCGCATAATTTCTTTATCATTTCGAGCGGAGTTGCGCTGGAACAATTCGGTTACGGTTTCGGCTTTACGGCGTATCTCGTTTACGCGATGATGATTTCGGAGGGAAAATTCGCGGCGTCGCATTACGCAATTGCAACGGGATTTATGGCTCTCGGAATGATGGCGCCCGGAATGTTCAGCGGCTATTTGCAGGAAACATTAGGTTATGTGAATTTCTTCATTTGGGTTATTCTTGCAACAATTCCCTCTTTTATCGTAACGCGATTTGTAAAAATCAAAAAAGATTACGGAATAAAATAATTGCGACTAATAATTCCTAAATAATTCTCAACCCACTTGTTTTTCGCGATAATACTCCAACGTGGACGACGCAAAGTATTTCTGAGGTTGGTTGGATTGGGAATAATCTAACGCGGGTTTTTTCATTGTTTCGTTTAATATGTCGTAGCGCGTTTTTCTGAGTTCTCTGTGACTGATTGCTCTTTTTCTCATCTCGTGCTTTGCCTGCACGGTTTGAACGGTTCGATAATTTTGACTTGATTGTAGAACATTATCAAACGAAGGCAAATATTCCGCGTGAACGGACGGATATATCTTTTGCGTGTTACTTTGGAAAACTTTTTCGTTTTTCAAAGTTTGAGGAAAGGACGTTTTAAATTTTTTACGATATAAGAACAAAACGTAAGAGACGGAAAGCATAATCAAAAATGCCGCCGCGCTTAAAAAAACCGCTTTGTAAATTATGGCTATCAAACTCATTCTTTTTCCCTTTCTCCAAATAATAATACTATGTTTGTTCCAACAAAATAAATGCCATAAAAAAAGTGCATTAAATAACAAAATAAATATTTATGAAAACCACAATGTTTCATTTTGAGAATTAAGTTAAAAACAAAACACAACTACCCTTACCTTAGGAATGATTGTTTAAGCAACTTTCAACTTCTTTCATTAAATTGAGTAATTAAGAAAAATTTTTACAAAAAATGATTTTTTATTCCATAGGGAAACGTGTTAAGAATTTCGTTAAAGTCGTCATAAATCCGAAAGCTTATCGCAGACAGGTGCTCGGGGAAACAAGCGACGGCGAAAGTTCTTCGCGCCGCATCGAAGTGTTGAAATTTCCCAATGGGAAAATCAAAGCGGAGTTGCAATATATTAACGACAAACTTAACGGAATTTCCACTATGTATTATCCTGATGGAACTATCAAGGCAAGAGAAAATTATAGAGATGGTCAACTCGACGGTTTGACAAAAAGATATTACAGCGGCGGACAATTGATGAGCGAGGAATTTTACCGTCGCGGAAGATTGCTTTACAAACGAGTTTTTAATTTGGACGGAACACTAAGCGGAGAAAGAAGATTTTAATGTTGTCCGTTCTGGAAGCAATAAAATTATCGACCGAGTATTTAGAGAAAAAAGGAATTGAGTCGCCGAGACTGAACGCCGAATTGTTGCTTGCCGAAGTTTTAAATCTTAAGCGAATGGAACTTTATCTCCAATTCGACCGTCCGCTTACGGAAGATGAAAAAAACACTTATCGCAACTTCCTCAAACTTCGCGGCGAAAAAAAACCGGTCCAACAAATTTTAGGACATACCGAATTTATGGGCGAAACTTTTGTTGTATCAAGCGATGTTTTAATTCCCCGTCCGGAAACAGAACTTTTAGTTGAAAAAATAACAAACGATTTTCCAAATTTTAGCGGCAAAATTTTGGATATCGGAACCGGAAGCGGAAATATTGCGATTATGATTGCTAAACTTTTGCCGGAAGCGGAAATGTATGCGCTCGATATTTCCCCCAAAGCGTTGGAAATTGCGAAAGAAAACGAACTAAAAATTCTAAGCGAAAAGAAAATAAATTTCTTTCAAGCCGATATTTTTTCGGATGAAATTTTCTCAAACAGCGAAAACAACAAATTTGATATTATCGTTTCGAACCCGCCGTACATTCCAAAGGAAGAATTTGAAAAATTACAAGCGGAAGTTAAATATTACGAACCGAGAAACGCGCTAACCGACGAAAAAGACGGACTTTCCTTTTACGAAAAAATTACGGAACTCGGAACGCGGATGTTGGTTCCAAACGGAAAAATTTACTTTGAACTCGGCGCGGGACTTTCTGAAATAGTAAAAGAAATCTTAACGGAGCGTAATTACGAAAATATTGAAATAATTAAAGACTACGCCGGAATTGACAGAATAATAAAAGCGGAGAAAAAAGGATGAGAGCGCTTGTTCAAAGAGTAAGCGAAGGCAGCGTTACAATTGAGACGGAAGACGGAAAGTATTTCAAAGAAATTGGTCCGGGGATGGTAATTCTTCTCGGAGTTACGCATTCCGACGGCGAAGAGGAAGTAAATTTCGTTGCCGACAAATGTTCGCGCTTGCGGATTTTTGAAGATAACGCCGGCAAGATGAATTTGTCGTTGCTAGATATTGACGGCGAGGCGCTTGTGATTTCCCAATTTACGCTTTACGGCGACGCGCGCAAAGGCAACCGTCCAAATTTTATAACCGCCGCGAAACCTGAACAAGCGGAAAAATTATATTTTAAATTCATCGAAAGAATGAGAAAAAATCTGGGCAAAGAAAAAGTTAAAACGGGCATTTTCGGCGCAATGATGAAAGTTAAAATTTGCAACGACGGGCCGGTTACAATTCTTATAGAATCAAAAGAGAAGTAAACATTTATTTTCGCGGATTGCAAGCAATCTATGCTACAAAAAACATTTTCATTATTCACCAAAAAAGAATATTTATTTCAACGGCTTTAACTCTTTATTGACGTTAATTACAGTTTGTGAACCTTTGTTTGTATCTAACACTAAAATTTCCTTTGAATTTTCGTTAAACTTGCTCAAATCAAATTCCTTAATTGTTTGATTTTTGTACGTCTTGTAATAATACTTTAAAGTCTGAGGATCTCTTGCGCAAGTTAATTGAGTGTAATCGGCATAAACAGTTCCGTCAACAACTTCACGGGAAAAACCTTTCGGAATATCAAAATTATTCAAAATATGAAATACTTCACCTATAGCTTCATAAGTTGTTTC
>WGAL01000264.1 GCA_015494845.1 Melioribacteraceae bacterium | reverse complement strand
CCCTTGATTCCGCTTACAATGCCGGAATTAAACCGGTGCGCGAATTTATGTTTAAGAACGTGCGCAACGAAGATTTGGAACTTTTCCTCGGAATGGCGAAAATGAACAAACCGGCAACGCGCGAAGATTTACCTACTTACATTCTTGTTCCGGCTTACATTCTCGGCGAACTTCGCGCCGGCTTTGTAATCGGCTTTTTCCTTTTCGTTCCTTTTGTGATGATGGATATGATTGTGGCGAGCATTCTGATGTCAATGGGAATGATGATGTTGCCGCCAACTCTTATCTCAATGCCGTTTAAGATTCTGCTGTTCATTTTAGTTGACGGATGGGATTTGATTGTTTCATCTCTTGTAAGGAGTTTCCAATGAGTTTGGATTTGGTTGTAACATTACTTACAAACGCTTTTTACACGGTTCTGATAATTTTAATTCCCGTTTTGGGAGCCGGTTTATTAATTGGAATTTTGATTTCTATTTTCCAAGCGGCAACTCAAATTCAAGAGATGACATTAACTTTTGTACCAAAAATTATTGTTACCGCAATAGTTATAATTATTTTGCTTCCGTTTATGGCAAACAAAATGATTTCCTTTACAAGGGAAGTTTTTAATATAATGCTTACGGTTGTTAAATAGTTCTTTGTGCTGAAGTGCGTGGTTCTTACTTAGAATAATAGAAGCAAGTAGCAAGAAGTAAGTAGAAAAACAGTATGCCTAACCTTCAAGGTACTTGTTCCTTGAAGGTTTTTTAAAAAATTAACGGAATACTATGAAATTCACCGATATATTAGTAACAGATTTTATTGCGGGATTACTTATCTTTTTAAGAATAGTAACGCTTCTGTTTGTTGCGCCGGTTTTTAATAGCAGCTTCATTCCTAAATTCATTAAAATGCTTCTTGCTTTGGCAATTACTTACATTCTGTTTTACACAGTTCCAAAACCAAATCTTGATTTTGCAAACTCGCTTATGCTTATTTTCTTCCTCGGTACAAAGGAAGTTCTTACCGGACTAATTATGGGCTATATGCTCAATTTTGTTTTCTGGGGACTTTCATTCGCCGGCTTTTTGCTTTCCCGCGAAATCGGTTTGATGATGGCAAATATGTTCGACCCGAATTCCGAAGCGCAAGATAATATTTTGGGCACGTTGTTTGTTTATATGGGAATAATTATTTTTTTCATAATTGGCGGACCTCAATACGTAATTTCTTCCCTTTCGTTTTCGTTCCGAGTTATTCCGCTCGGCGCGCTTTCCTTTAACGAATCCGTATTTCGATTGCTTATCCGACTTTCGGCAAGCGTTTTTGTTCTTGGCTTGAAAATTGCTTCGCCATTAATAGTCGCGTTCTTTTTGGTTCATGTTGCAAGCGGAATTATCGCGAGAGTTAGTCCGACGTTCCAAGTGTTTTTCGTTCTGTTGCCGCTTAAACTCGGACTCGGAATTTTTCTGATGATTCTGATGTTGCCGATTTTCGCATACTCCATTCGCGATATTCTCTCCGCTTATGAAAATAATTTGTTGGAAATTCTGAAAGCAATGGCGCAATAGCCAAAAAGAACCGCAATCCGCCATAGGCGGTATCACGAAAAAAACGGAGGAAATAAATGGCGAAGGAAACGCCTGACGGCCAAGAAAAAACCGAACAGCCGTCCGAACGGAAGTTGAGTAAAGCGCGCGAGGAAGGAAATTCGCCGAAAAGTATGGAGGTGAATTCGCTTGCCATTTTCTTTTTCGGAATAATAATTATTTTTCTTCTTCGCGGCTACATCGGGAAATCGTTGGCGGATTTAACCGTATTCATTTTCGGTTCGCTCGATAAACTTACGATGAACGTAAATATGTTGCAGTATTACGCAATCGGCGGCGCGTTGTTTTACTTGAAGGTGCTTGCTCCTTTTATGATTGTGCTTGTCGTCGTCGCGCTTGCCGTCGGTTTCGGACAAGTGGGAATTCGTCTTTCGCCGAAAGCGTTGATGCCGAAATTTTCCAAACTCAATCCGATTTCCGGAATAAAAAACAAGTTTTTCTCAAAAGAACCGCTTGTCGAAACAATTAAGAATATTCTGAAAGTGGCTATTATTGGACTTGTTTCCTACTGGCTTTTGGCAAGCGTTGTGCTTGATGCAGTTAATTTAATTCAGTTTTCCGTGTTCGATATTTTGGATTATATGTCGCGAAACTCGATTTCCTTCATCTGGAAAGTCGGCTTGATTTACGCGGTTCTCGCCGCAATGGATTTCGTCTATCAGAAATACAAATTCAAAGAAGATATGAAGATGACGAAAAAGGAGGTGAAAGACGAATACAAAGACACCGAAGGCGACCCGACCGTGAAATCGCGCATAAAATCGAAGCAAATGGAAATGGCAATGAAGCGAATGATGGCGGAAGTGCCGAAAGCCGACGTTGTGATTACTAACCCTACTCACTACGCGGTTGCGTTAAAATACGAACCGGAAAAGAGCGGCGCGCCTGTGGTTGTTGCAAAAGGCGCCGACAGAGTTGCGCAACGCATAAAAGAAATAGCCCGCGAGAACGACGTACCGCTTCACGAAGACGTCTTCCTGGCACGCGCTTTGTATGCTTCTTGTGATATCGGAGATGAAATTCCCGAGAAATTGTATAAAGTCGTAGCCGAAGTTTTGGCTTACGTTTACAGAATGAAACAAAAAGTAAAGAAAACAATAATCTGACAATATGCAAAAAGTTTTTAAGAACACGGATATACTGCTTGCAATCGGAGTTATCTTAATTTTAGGATTAATGATAATTCCGCTTCCGCCGTTTGTTCTCGATATGTTGCTTGCAACGAATATTTCCGCCGCGTTGCTTATTCTTATTGTTTCCCTTTACATTAACAAACCGCTCGATATTTCAATTTTTCCGGGACTTTTGCTTATTCTCACGCTTTTCCGTCTCGGCTTGAATATCAGTTCCACGCGTTTGATTTTGCTTCACGGTTACGCGGGAAAAATCATCGAGACGTTCGGTTCTTTTGTCGTCGGCGGAAGTTACGTCGTCGGTTTCATAATCTTTTTGATTTTGGTAATTATTCAATTTGTCGTAATCGTAAAAGGCGCGACGAGAATTTCGGAAGTTGCGGCAAGATTTACTTTGGACGCAATGCCTGGCAAGCAAATGGCAATCGACGCCGACTTGAACAGCGGAATAATCACAGAAGACGAAGCGCGCGCCCGCAGGGAAGAAATTAAGCGCGAAGCCGAATTTTACGGCGCGATGGACGGCGCGAGTAAATTCGTAAAAGGGGACGCGATTGCCGGATTGATTATTAACGCAATCAATATTATCGGCGGATTGATTATCGGCGTTGTGCAACTCGGAATGCCGATAAAGGAAGCGTTGCAAACTTACACGATTTTAACTATTGGCGACGGCTTGGTTTCGCAAATTCCGGCGTTGATTATTTCGGTTTCCGCCGGTATGGTTGTTACGAAAAACGCCGAAGGCGATTCTATGGA
>WGAL01000263.1 GCA_015494845.1 Melioribacteraceae bacterium | reverse complement strand
GAATTGTATTTTAAATTATTAAATCTGATGAAAACCGAAAAACCATATCTGAATCCTGATTTAACCGCAATACAACTTGCTGAAAAATTAGAGATTTCACAAAATTACCTCTCCCAGTTGTTAAACGAAGTAGTAGGGAAAAACTTTTACGAGTTCATTAACAATTACAGAATAGAAGAAGCAAAAAAAATTTTATCTGATAAGGAAAATACCCGCACAATCCTTTCAATCGCTTACGACGTTGGATTCAACTCCAAGACCACGTTTAATACCGCTTTCAAGAAAATTGTAAATATGTCCCCGACCGAATACCGAAAATCCATATTAAGCCAATAATTTTTTAACAAAAAACGCTTTTAAATTTGCGCCAAATCACAACGTGAGATTTTACTGTGATTTTTCCTTCTCAATAAATCCATACTCACTAAGTTATTAAAATAGAATAAGTTACAATAAATTTCGGATTGTTTCTCAAACATAAACTTTCTGCAAAAAGGTTCAGCTAATCACATCCGAACGTTCAAGTGTTTAAAATTGAACGACTTTCATTACAGACTATTTTTAATTGGGTGGCAAAAAAACTAAAGGTGTAAAAATGAAAAAGATTCTCCTGCTTGTCAGTTTATTGTTTGCGATGCCTTCGAGCGATTGTTTTACATATTCGCTGCAATTTACACGTTCGCTTATTTTATTTAACGGCGGAAGCGCGGTTTGGCGAGTTTTGTTCTACGCTCCCATTGCGGTATTTGTTTTTACCGAGATTGTAGAATATCAAAAAGCGAAAAAACATTACTACGTTTATTTAATAATTCTGTTGATTTACTCAATTTTAGATCTTTTGCGCTTTTCGCTCGTTATTTTTTCAAATGCGGCAACTTTAAGCAGTTTTAGCGTTTTACTTTTTAAGGGCGCAATCGTCGTTGCAATCGGGGAGTTACTTAAACTTTCCAACGAGCATTTTAATAAAATTTTTCAAGTTAAAAATTCATCGATTAATTAATGAAAATGGAGGAAATATGTTTAAGCAAATAATATTATTCGTAACAGCGTTTTTCATAATTTTAGGAACGTTAGTTTTTGCGCAAACGACGCAATTGTTGAAAACCCTTTCCGAGAAAAATAAGAGCTCAGGGGATATTACTTTTGGAAGCGAAACTCAAATTAATTCGGGTGGAAAAGTTTATTTTCCCTCGATGGACGCGCTCTCGTCGTCGACTTTTATTGTCGCTTATAAAGATTATACTGGAATAACTGGTAAAGGCGTCGCTTTAATCGGAACAATTTCCGGAAGCGGAAGCGCGTCAAGCATAAGTTATAGTGATAAATTTACTTTTGAAGCATCAGACGTAAGCGCTGTTTCAGTTTCGGCACTAGATAATTCCACTTTTGTTATTGCATACCGAGCAAACGACGGTACTGGCGAGGCAATTATCGGCAACGTAAGCGGTGGGTCGATTTCATTCGCTAGTTCAAGCGAATTCTGCTCCAATATCTATTATAGTATGTATTCTCATCTGATATCCGTAACATCGTTAGATGCGTCGCATTTTATAATTGCATATCAGAACCACGATAACTCAGATTACGGCGAGGCTATAATCGGAACGGTGGGAAGCGGTAATTCGATTACTTTTAATACGACAAGCGTTTTTAATTCTTCATCAACTGACTATATTGGGTGCAATTCATTTAACTCGAATAGTTTTGTTATAGCATACAAAGATAAAGGCAACTCCAATTACGGAACGGCTATAAGCGGAAAAGTTACTTATAATGAATCAAATCCCGAAAATACGACTCTCGCCTTCGGCCCTGAAAACGTATTTGAATCTTCTTCTACATACTATTGCTCAATCGCGTCATTAAATTCTACGTCATTTGTACTTGCATATGGCGCTAATCATAACGGCAAAGCATTAGTTGGGAACGTCAGTTACGATTCCAATCCCAACGGAATACTTACATTCGGAACGTCAAACGCGTTTAACAATGCCACAAGTTATTACATTAATATTGACGCGTTAAATGGAACCCACTTTGTTATTGTTTATAGGGATGAAGGCAATTCAAAATACGGCACCGCAATAACCGGCGAAGTTAGCGGTTCGTCAATAACCGGATACGGAACTGAATCCATTTTTTATAATTCGGATGCTTTATATAATACGACTATCGGTTTGGCGGCAATGCCGACTTCAAGCGGCGACGCGCAGTTTGCAACCGCTTGCGTTGACAACACAAACAAAGAAGGACATTCTTACGTTGGAACCGTAGAAGGAACTGCTACGCCGGTCGAACTTGTTTCTTTCGAAGCAACGATCGAAAAACAAACTTCGGTGAAATTAATATGGAAAACCGCAACGGAAGTAAATAACTTCGGGTTCGAGGTTGAAAGAAAAAATGAAAACGAAGAAGATTGTGAAACAATTGGTTTTGTTGAAGGCGCGGGAAACAGTAATTCTCCAAAGGAATATTCGTTTGAGGATTGCCCGTCTGGCGCTGGGAAATATTTTTATCGCTTAAAACAAATCGATTTGGACGGAAGTTACGAGTATTCAAACGTCGTGGAAGTAAATTTGTCGTCCCCCTCAAAATTCGAGTTGAAACAAAATTATCCAAATCCGTTTAATCCTACGACGATAATCTCATACGTCATTGCGAGGAGCGAAACGACGCGGCAATCTACCGAAGTTTTAGTTCAACTCAGAGTTTACGACGCTCTCGGACGCGAAGTTGCGACGCTTGTAAACGAAAAGCAAGCTCCAGGCAATTACGCCGTAAAATTCGACGCAAGCTCCGCCTCAGGCGGACTTACGAGCGGAATTTATTTCTACACTTTGCGCGCGGGCGATTATGTATGCACAAAAAAGATGATTTTAATGAAATAAATTAAGTTAATAAAGGGGCGATAATTAAATCGTCCCATTTATTCGGCTGGTACTTTAATGTTTTTACTTAAAAGTTGGCAGCAAATAAAAAAGCATTATAAATAAGTCTGAGGATTGATATGAAATCACTATTAAAAATTTGTTTAAATATGTTTTTATTCTTCGTTTTTGCGTCGCCCAATTTAGCGCAAGAATGGGGAGAAAGAATATTCGAAGATATTCCCACGCGATATGAAATTTACAAAAAGAATTTTACTTACACCGATTCTTCGTTTTTAATTACCGATATTCGCGCCGACACTGTTTATTGGGATATTAACAGTTTTAACATTCAAAACCTTTCCGTTTACCGCGCCAAAGACGCTAACGGTTTTCTCGGACAACAGCCTGTTATCTTTTTCGTTCATGGCGGCGGGTGGACGGACGGTTACGCTTCGTGGTATGATTTTATGTCGATTTCATTAACAGGAGATATCGGCTGGACAGTGATAAACGTCGATTATCGTCTGACGTCTGATTCCGTTTTTATTGCAGACGAAAATTGTCCTAACCGCGATAATTGCAATGAAAATTTAAGACAAAAAGCCGCTTTTTATCCCGACAATATAAACGACGTTGCGGCGGCGTTTGAGTGGACGGTTGAGAATATTGCACAAAACGGCGGCGACACTTCGAAAATTTTCATTATGGGACATTCCGCAGGCGGGCATTTAATTTCATTGTTAGCTACAGATACGACTTTTATGCGTTTTGCAAACAAAATCAAAGGCGCAATTTCACTGAGCGGCGCGTATGATATTAAGAACTTAAATGCGTTGTTATTTGAAGAAGTAATTAATTTAACTTTTCGAGGCGGATTTGAAAATAACGATGAAGAACTCGACGCCGCGTCGCCCTTAACTTACGTTGGAATTAACGATGAAATACCGCCGATGTTTGTGGTTCATTGTCAATTGGATATTCCTTCTTTGCCTGAACAAGCAAACGATTTTTACGACGCATTAATTCAGAACGGATACAACGCGCAAGAAGATAATCTTGCAGGTTACACTCACAAAACGGAAATTTCCGCGTTTTCCGAACCTGGAAGTCTTCCGGTTACGACCGTTGAAAACTATGTAAATTCAATACTTGTCGATGTCGAGCAACAAGAAAATCAACCGTATGAATTTCAACTTTATCAGAATTATCCGAATCCTTTTAATCCGACAACAAATATTACGTATGTCATACCGTCTGTCATTGCGAGCGGAGCGAAGCAATCTGTCGCATTGTCAGTCCAACTTAAAATTTACGACGCCCTCGGTCGCGAAATCGCAACATTGGTCAATCAAAGACAATCACCCGGAAATTATTCCGTTCAATTTGATGCAAGTAAATTAAGCTCGGGAATTTATTTCTACACATT
>WGAL01000262.1 GCA_015494845.1 Melioribacteraceae bacterium | reverse complement strand
GAACCTACATTTATTTATGATGCGGAAAATTTGAAATTTCTGAATGTAAATGACGCGACCGTTGAATTTTACGGTTATTCAAAAGATGAATTTTTGAATATGGATTTAACAGATTTGTACACGCCGGAAGATATTCAAACGCTTATCGAGTTCAATAATTCGGACAAAAAGACGCTTGAAAAGCCTGTCAAACACAAACTTGCAAACGGTAAAATTGCCGTAGTGAGACTAACTCGCAGGGAAATAAATTACAAAGATAGAAAAGCGTTTTTAACAATTGTAAAAGACGTTACGAAAAACAACGAAGTAACCAAAGTTCACCGCGAATTTAAAGCGCTTTCCGATGTCGCGTTTGAAGCGTTGATAGAAACCGACGCAGACGGTTTTATAATTAACGTGAACAGAAGCGTGACAAAGTTACTCGCTTACTCCTCCGATGAAATATTAGGCAAGACGTTTATTTCATTGCTTTCCGAAAATGACCGTTCAACTGTAAATAAAAAGATCTTTCTCAACAAAGCAAAGAACCAACAAGAGTTTGACGTTGCCGTTAAAACAAAACACGGTGCCTCTAAAAACGCTAAATTGGTGGCTGTTCCGCTTTTTGATGTTTTTGAGGACATCAGCGGCTACGCATTGATTTTAATCCCTAAAGAATTAAGTAATGTGGAAACTGGCAAGAAGGAAGTTCCGCAAATTTCAAATGTTTCTCAATCCGCATCGATTGACGTTTCGTTTTTGTCGCATTTGTTTCACGAGTTGCTGACGCCGATAAACGTAATTATCGGTTTTACTCAAGAGTTGCTTGAAAGCATTGATAATCCGACGCCAGAGCAAAAGGAATCCGCGCAGATAATAATGGAAAATCAACGTTCGCTTATGCAGTTAATTGACGCGGCTTCCGAATACGCGGCAATCGAGCAAAATCAAACCCGCGTTACGCCGGAAGAATTTAACATTGTGGAAATACTCGATAAAATTGAAGAGAATGTGAAGAAAATTGCCGCGGCTCATAATGTCGAATTGAAATACGGTAAAATTTCATCGTCTATTGTTTTAAACCATGACAAACATTTGACGATTATGTTTCTTTCATTGCTCTGGGAATTTGCCGTGCGCGGAACAAAGCAAAGACAAGTTTATTTTTCGGCTCAACCTCTGAGCGGTAAGGTTCAATTAATGTTTAAGGACGGTAAAAACGAAATTTCATCGGAGTTGTTAAAAGCGTTAAACGAATTTTTGACGGAAGACGAAACGCTCGTTCGCCGTAATTACAATGTTTCCCGTTTTGCCGTAAGACTTTTCAGAAGATTGGCGAATTTGCTTGGCGTGGAATTTACCGAGGTGGAGAAGAACGGTTCTGTTGTCGCGTTTGCCGCGGTTTTGTCTTCCCGTTATTCCGGAGAAATGAAACAATCGAACAAAGAAGTTCAAACGCGGCAACGCGAATATTCCCCGACCGTGAGTGCGGAAAGTTTTAGGGAAAGTCAAAAGAAGGTTGAACCGAAAAATGTTCCTCCGAAAGTTAGCGATGTTAATATTGTTTCAAAACCGGCTCAAAAGCAAGTTTCAAAAACAATTGATAAAACAATAGATTTAAGCAAGCTTAGTTGTTTGCTGTTGGAAGACCAAATTGATTCGCAGTTGCTTTTCAAACAACAATTAAAAGAATTGAAAGAGATTGAAGTTTTTGCGCGCTTTGAGGATGCGTTGCCGGTTCTGAGAAAAAAGAAATTTGATTTTATCGTTATGGACATTAACTTGCTCGGCGATTACAATGGATTGGAAGCGTTGCGTGAAATAAAAAATATTCCGCAGTATCGGAATGTTCCGGTAATTGCTTCAACCGCTTATATGATGCCTGGCGACCAAGACAGATACATCGAAGCCGGTTTTGACGATTTTATTCCGAAACCGATAATGAAAAGTAAATTGATTGAGAGTTTGAAAAAAATTTTGTGATTAGAAAAAACTTTATTATCATTGAAGTATGAAGATTGAAAATTTAAATAATGTAAACGGGACTTGGTGGTGGTGGAATAATTTTATTCCGCTATCCTAAGCTTACATAAATTTTGAGCCGCGGATAGTCGGAGACTGTTCGCGGCTTTTTCATTTTAAAGCCGCATTTATTTGCGGCTTTTTTATTTGTAAAAATTAAAGATTGAATAATATTCATTAACAAAATAAGGAGTTATAAAATGCGAGAAAATGTAATTCATCTTTCGACCAAAGAAATGCCGAGACAATATTATAATATTTTGCCGGATTTACCTTCGCCGTTGCAACCGCCGTTAAATCCGCAAACAAAAGAACCGGTTTCGCCGGAAGACCTTTTGGCTATTTTTCCGATGGAATTAATCGAGCAGGAGATGAGTCCGCAAAGATTTATCGACATACCGGAAGAAATTCTTGAAATTTATTCGTTGAGCCGCCCGACGCCGCTTTATCGTGCTTACAGACTTGAAGAATTGCTCGGAACGCCTGCAAAAATTTATTATAAATACGAAGGCGTAAATCCTGCCGGGAGCCATAAAACAAATACGGCGATTGCGCAGGCGTATTACAACAAACGTGCAGGAATAAAAAGAATAACAACGGAAACCGGAGCAGGACAGTGGGGAAGTGCGCTTTCCATTGCGACACAACATTTTGGATTGAAATTACAAGTGTTTATGGTAAAAGTTAGTTTTCACCAAAAACCGTATCGCAAAACGTTGATGCAAATGCACGGAGCGGAAGTTGTTCCGAGTCCTTCAAATCTTACGCAATCGGGAAGGGCGATTCTCGAACAAGAACCGGATTCTCCTGGTTCTCTCGGAATTGCAATTAGCGAAGCGATTGAGCTTGCGGTTCAAGACAGAGAAACAAATTATTCGTTAGGAAGCGTTCTAAATCACGTAATGTTGCACCAAACAATTATCGGACAAGAAGCGAAAAAGCAATTGGAGAAGGTTGGCGATTATCCGGATATTATTATCGCAAGCGCCGGAGGCGGAAGCAATTTTGCAGGACTGAGTTTCCCGTTTATTTATGATAAACTCAGAGGAGATAAAAAAGATTTGCGCGTAATCGCAATAGAACCAGCGTCTTGTCCTACTTTAACCAAAGGCAAATATTTATATGATTTGGGCGACGTCGCCGGTTACACGCCGTTAATTAAGATGTTTACGCTCGGGCACTCTTTTGTTCCGCCTTCAATTCACGCAGGCGGCTTGAGATACCACGGAATGGCGCCGACCGTTTCTAAACTATACGACGAAAAAGTAATTGAAGCTCAGAGCTTCCACCAAATCGAAGTATTTGATGCGGCGAGGGATTTCCTCAAAGCGGAAGGAATTTTGCCGGCACCGGAAAGCGCGCACGCAATAAAAGGCGCAATTTCGGAAGCGTTGAAGTGTAAAGAAACCGGCGAAGCGAAAACGATTTTGTTTAACCTTTCAGGGCACGGCTTCCTCGATTTGGGCGCATACGAATCTTACATTAACAATAAACTTGAAGATTACCAATTGCCGGAAGAAACCATATTGCACTATTTGGCGGATTTGCCGGATATTCAGTAATTGAAGAAAGAAAAGGCGAATAAAGAAATTTATTCGCCTTTTTTATTCGCATTACATGAACGGTCTTAATTTGTCAATAAATGTTGTGGAACATTTTCAGGTAGGGAGGAGGATGAAATCTTAAATTGTTTTACTAATTCTTGTAAGCGGGCAGTGTTATCGTACATAATTTCCGCGGTATTTGTAATATATCCGGTATTTGCCGCAGTGTTTTCCGCAACATAGCTGATTGCCTCGATGCTTTTACTTATTTCTTCGCTCGTTCTTGATTCTTCTTCCAAAGCAGCTGCAAGTTGAGAAATTAATTCGGAAATTTCATTTGCATTGTTAATTATTTCTTCAAGAGCCTGTTTTGCATTTTGAGCAAGTCCTTTATCTTTTTCCACCTCATCGGCGCTTGAATTAATAGCAACAATCGCGTCTCTTGTTTTCGTCTGAATTTCGGCAATCATTTCGGCAATTTCTTTTGTAGCGTGTTGGGTTCTTTCGGCAAGTTTTCTTACTTCATCGGCAACTACGGCAAATCCTCTTCCGTGCTCGCCTGCGCGAGCGGCTTCAATTGCAGCATTAAGAGCAAGCAAGTTTGTTTGATCGGCAATTTCGTTAATAACTTCAACAACTTCATTAATTCGTTCGCTGCTTGTTCCTAATTCACGCATTGTTGAAGCAGTACCTATTACAATATCGGCAATCCTGTCTATGCCTTCCACTGTTTTATTTACTACTTCGCCTCCCTCTGTTGCTTTTTCACTTGCAGCGCGACTTTGCTTTTCAATCATTACAACGTTTTGCGAGTTATTTACGATTGTTTTTGTCATTTCCTCTATTGCGCTTGCAACTTCGGAAGATTGTTCGTTTTGCTCATTTGCCCCTGCCGCCATTTCACTTGTTTTTTGCAGAATTTCATTCGCCGAATCGGCTAATTTGTTGATTGTTTCTATAACGTTGAAAATGGCGTTGTTCATTGATTCTGCAACGTGGTTTACGTCGTCTTTCAATTTTTTGTAAAATCCTTTATACTCGCCGCGAACTCTATCTGTAAAATCTCCATTGCCCATTTTTGCAAGAATTGAGCTTGCTTCTTCAATAGGTTCGATTACGATATCGAGCATTTTATTAATAGATTCGGCAAGTTTTTTCCATTCACCGGAGAATTTTTCGTATTGAATTCTTACAAATAAGTCACCTTCTTCTGTATTCTTTTTTGAAATATGTTCAATTTCGGTAATTATGTCGCTTATTATTTCCACTTGTCTGTTAAATGCAATAGCCAGTTCGTCATATTCCGAAGCCGGTTTTACTTTCGTAAATTTACCGTTCGCAATATCAGTTGCAGCTCGAATTTTCTCTTCCTGCGCGGCGCGTAATTTACGCATTGCATCGGCAAGTTCTCCTATTTCATCTTTCTGGTTAACATTAAGAGATTTATCGAATTTGCCGATAGCGTATTCCGTAATAATATTTTTCAGACGTATTAGCGGTTTTGTTATTGACGGACCGAGAACAAAAAATGCAAATAAGAAAATAAACGCGCCTAAGCCCATTCCAATGAATAAAACAGTAACTGCGTAGGAAACAAGGTTATTTGTATTCTCTCTTAATTTTGTGGCTGATATTTTAAGTTGTTTATCAAATACTCTAAATTGGTCTGAAAGTTTATTCCCTTCAGTTACACCGAGAGATGTTGAAATTTCTCCGGCCATATCATATAGTCCCATATTTACGGCGCTTATTATTCCGTCAATAACATTATTACTGTATGAAAGCCATTTTTCTTTAAGGTTCTTTACAGTTTCGGAATATTGTGTGGCTTCGAATTTTTTCTCAATTTCTGCAAACTTGGAATTTATCGCTTTTCGCAAACTGTTTATATCGTTAAGTATTAAATCTTTTCTTTCAGCGAATTGAGGATTTGCCAATTCGAGTGTTTTTTTCTCGATATTTTGAATGTCTTCCAATAGTGAGTAAATTGTTCCTGATGGCTCAACGAAGTCGGTAAAAATTGTATTTATCGTTGTCTCAAAATTTTTAAATTGGAAATAATCGTTAATTGCAATCAAGGTTGAGATAATTGCAATTAACAGAAAACCGCCGCGAATCTTTGTTGTTATATTTAAATCAGCAAATCTTTGACTTACCCTACTCATGGTTACCTTCTTTCTTGGTATGTTTTTTTATTTTAGCTTAAAAACAATTGGTAATGCTACTTTGACTTTAACGTTTGTTCCTTTTGCTTTTCCGGGAATGAATTTAGTCGCTTTTACCGCCCTTGCAGCGGCTTCGTCACAACCTCCGCCTATGCCTTTAAGAACTTTTACTTCATCAACTCCGCCATTTTCATTTACATATGCAATTACATATACTTGCCTTCAATTCCTGATTTCCTGGCGATTTCAGGATATTCGATTTTCTTATATATTCCTTTTAATCCTCCAATGGGAGTAGGCATTACTTCTGCAGCAGGAAGATATCCGTCACCTTCCGGTTGTGGAAAAATAACTTGTGGAGAAGTTATAACGAACAAAATGAACGTCAAAAAAAACATGCTTGACGTTTTCATTGTACGTATCCTTTTGTTATTTTGATTGAAATTTCTAAAATATATTATCGTGCAAGGTATTAAAATAGTTTAGCTTTTATTTTAGAAAATTGATTTATAGGCTAAAAACAAGAAAAATTTCATGAATCGGTAATATTTCATTATATTTGCACTTCAAAATTTTGAGGAGTTATGAAAATATTAAAAAGTCTTAACGCCGCGCAACAGGAAGCGGTCGAATACACAAAAGGGCCGCAACTAATCATTGCGGGCGCCGGCTCGGGGAAAACCAAGGTTTTAACGCATAAAATTGCGTATTTGATTGAAAACGGTTACGAACCCTCATCAATTTTGGCTTTGACATTTACTAACAAAGCTGCCAACGAAATGAAAGACCGCATCAAAAAATTGGTTGGCAAACAAGCTTCCGAAATTTTAATGGGAACATTTCATTCCGTTTTTGCGCGTATTTTAAGAGAAAATTCCGAAAAATTGGGATACAAGGCAAATTTTTCAATTTACGACCGAGACGATTCGGTTCAGTTGGTTTCCCACGTAATAGAAGAACTGAATATCCCCGGCGATATGTTTTCGCCTAATTCCGTTCAGCACAGAATCAGCAATATGAAAAATCATATGGTTACGGTGGAAGATTTCAGACAAAATTTTATGGACACTGTTGCCGATGAAAAATTCGCCGATATTTACGAACATTACGATAAACGCTTGTTTGAAAATAACGCGATGGATTTTGACGATTTGTTGCTAAAACCGCTGGAATTGTTTGAAAGGTACCCGAAAGTCGCGTCGAGATACCGCGGAAGAACAAGATATATCTTGGTTGACGAATATCAAGACACAAACCGGGCGCAGTACAATTTAATTAAGATGATGACTTCCTCGCGCATTAAAGTTACCGTTGTCGGCGACGACGCGCAAAGTATTTACGCTTGGCGCGGAGCGGATATTTCCAACATTTTGGATTTTGAGAAAGATTTTCCGAACGCCAAGATTTTCAAGCTTGAACAAAATTACCGTTCCACTCAAAATATTTTGAGAGCCGCAAATTCGGTAATTGCGAATAATAAAAACCAAATACAAAAAAATCTTTGGACGGAAAGGGAAGAGGGCGATAAAGTTTCCGTTATTCGTTGTTCGGACGAAAAAGACGAAGCGTATCAAATTTCGAAACGGATTAAGCAAGAAGTTCAGAAAAGAAAATTAAGTCTTAGCGACATTGCTATTTTATACCGCACAAACTCGCAATCGCGCGCGCTGGAAGACGCTTTGCGCCGCGAGAAAATTCCGTATCAAATAATCGGCGGCGTTGAGTTTTACAGAAGAAAGGAAGTAAAAGATATAATCGCGTATTTGCGCGTTCTTGCAAATCCCGAAGACGAGGAAAGTTTACTGAGAATTATGAATTTTCCGCAACGCGGTATCGGAAACACTTCAATTGAAAAAATGCTCGCTTTTTCCCGTCGGTTGAATATCAGTTTTTTGACAACGATGGGAAGAATTTTCGAGGTAATTGAAGTTAAAGAGAGAATCCAGAAAAACGTAAAGCAATTTAAACTTCTTCTCGATAAATACATCGATTTGAAGGATAAACTTTCCTTGTACGAACTTACTTCCGCGCTTGTCGATGAACTCGGAATTTTGCAACTCTACAAGGAAAGCAAAAACAAAGACGATATGAACCGTTATTACAATGTTCAGGAATTGTTAAACGCAATACGCGAATTTACCAGAGCGAACAAAGGCGCGACAATCGATGATTTTCTCGCGGAAGTTTCCCTTGTAAGCGGTGTTGATCAAATGGACGACAAATCGAATATGGTAACTTTAATGACGGTTCACAGCGCGAAAGGTTTGGAATTTCCGGTTGTGTTCGTAACCGGGCTCGAAGAAGATTTGTTCCCGATAAACCAACGTTTTGACAGCGACGCGGATATCGAAGAAGAAAGAAGATTGTTTTACGTGGCTTGCACTCGCGCCAAGGACAAATTGTATTTAACTTACGCGCGTTCGCGTTATCGTTTTGGTGAGGTTGCCTATCAAGATCGCTCCCGTTTTATTGATGAAATGGACCCGGAAACAATTGTTGAAGAAAGACAAACCGGCGTGCGTTCGGGAAGAAAAAGAAAAGCTTATTACGACGGGCTTTACGGCGAGGGCGACGGACAGGAAAGACGCTCGTATCGCGTAGGAAGCCGCGTCCGTCACGAGATTTTCGGCGAAGGAAAAATTATGGCAATCGACGGTTCCGGCGACACTGCAAAAATTACGATTAATTTTGAAGACCACGGAACAAAAAGATTAATTGCAAAATTTGCTAATTTGACTATTATTTAATTTCAATAAATGAACCTCCTTTGTTTGTTGATGATGAATGATAAAAAGGGCTGTTCTTTCGGGCAGCCTTTTTTATTAATAGGTAAAGGATAGGAACAATGAATATAATAAATATAACTTCGTTAAATAAGTGCGTTTACGTTATTACCGAAAAACTTGATTTTGCCGAATCTTACGTTCTCGGATTTTGGTTTAATACCGGTTCCCGCGACGAGAATTTAAAAAACAACGGTATTTCGCATTTCATCGAGCATATGATGTTTAAGGGAACGAGAAAGAGAAGCGCAAAACAAATTTCCCTTGCCGTTGAAAAAAACGGTGCGTATTTGAACGCTTTCACGTCGAAAGAAAACACTTGTTATTACGCGCGAGGATTGAATAATTCGCTCGAAAAATCGTTCGAAATTTTAAGCGATATGATTCGCAATTCATTGTTCGAGCAAAAGGAAATCGAAAAAGAAGCGAATGTAATTGCCGACGAATTGAACGATATTTTGGATACGCCGGAAGAATTTATTTTCGATGAATTTGAAAAACAAATTTTAGGAGATACTTCGCTTGGTTTTCCGGTTATCGGAACGCGTGAAAACATTCTTGCATTTAACCGCGGTGATTTGTTGGAATATTTCACAAAACATTACGGAAACAAAGAACTGTATATTGTCGCCGTAGGAAATGTTAATCACGATAAAATAGTGAGCTTAGCGGAAAAATATTTAACGGTTCCCAAATGCAATAAAAAAAAGCGCAAAAAACTTGTGCTTGATAATTCGAAAAGTTTTGCTTCGATTTATCGTCCGGTAAATCAATATTATTCGGTAATCGGGAAAGCCGTATCCGGATTTACAAGCGATTTGTATTTGAAAATAAGATTGCTTTCAATTATTCTCGGCGAAGGAAGCGCATCGAGACTTTTTATTAACTTGCGCGAAAACAAGGGCATTGCGTATCAAATCAATTCTTTCGTCAACGGATATTCCGACGCCTCGACTTTGGGAATTTATTTTTCCACAAATCCTGAAAACAGAAAAAAAGCTACAGACCAAATTTTTAGCGAGTTGAATAAATTATCGCGCGGCAACGTGAAGAAAAGCGAATTGGAAAAAGCGAAGAAAATTTTGCTCAGCAATATTGTTTTGGGAACCGAAGATTTAAGCGGAAGAATGTCGCGAATTGCAAATTCATATATTTACGCCGGCAGAATCAAATCGATTGAAGAAGTTAAAAACGAACTGAATGAAACAACTCTTTCCGAAATTAACGAATTAAGCGCGGAAATATTTAATCCTGAAACATTTACCCAAGTTGAAATTTTAAGTAGCGAATTAAATTAGACAGTTCGTATTTATCGTTTTTTTCGCTTTTGTAGAGACGCGATTAATCGCGTCTCTTCATATTATTGATAAAAATTATTCATATCGCAAAGCGTCAATCGGATCGAGATTTGCGGCTTTGTAGGCAGGGTAAGTCCCGAAACCGATTCCGACCAAGACGCAGAGAAATATTCCAATCAATACCCACAAAATCGGAATTGTCGCGGATGCGTTCAAAAACGAGCCTGCAATATTTCCGACGGCGACGCCTAAAATTATTCCCAAAATTCCGCCTGCAAGCGAAAGCGTAACCGCTTCGGCAAGGAACTGCGTTAAAATGTTTCTTCTTTTCGCTCCGACGGCTTTGCGAATTCCGATCTCTTTTGTGCGTTCCGTAACGGAAACCAACATTATGTTCATAATTCCTATTCCGGCGGCGAGTAGCGCAATTAAAGCGATTGCAATCGAGCCGATTCTCGCGCCGCTTGTAATATCGTTAATTTGCGCCATTATCGATTCGTTCGAGAAAATTCCGAAATTGTCCTCCTCGCCTGGCGGAACTTTTCTTATCGCGCGCATAATTCCTCGCGCTTTTTCGAGTAGTTCGTCATAATCCTCTTTCGACCAAGATGAAACTGTAATACTTATAGAGCGCCGCTTTCCGTAAAACGAGCCGAAAGTCGTAATCGGCATTACGACAAGATTGTCTTGACTTCTTCCGAAAACAGCGCCTTTTGCTTCAAGCACGCCGATTACTTTTAACTTGTGTCCATCAACTTTAACGTAAAGTCCTACAGGATTAATATTCTTAAACAATTTTTTCGCCACGTCCGCGCCGAGAATAACTTTCCTTTCGCGGCGTTTTATTTCGCGTTCGTTAAAAGCGCGACCGGCGGCTATCGTCCAATCGTTGTTAATAAAAGCGCCTACGGTGCAACCTGCGACTTGCACGTTCGGATTCGTTT
>WGAL01000261.1 GCA_015494845.1 Melioribacteraceae bacterium | reverse complement strand
TCAAAAATAACAGCCGCCGCAACCACAGGTCCGGCAAGAGGTCCGCGTCCGGCTTCGTCAACTCCGGCTAATAAGGAAATTCCTTTTTCGTAATATTTTAAATCGAAATTGAAATTGTTCACATCACGCCTACTACCATTGCAAGCAAACCTAATAACATCGCCGCTTTCATTGTTTTATGGACTTTGGGAAAGTCGGTTTCCTTTTCAAAAATCTTTTTAATCACATAAATCAAAGGAATATTTACTCCGAGCATCACTATAATTAAATAATATTCGTTATACTTCGAAAAATAATACGGCAAATAAGTAACAAACATTAGCAGAACCGACAAAACCGCAATTACGATTTTTGTTGTGGTTTCTTCTATAAAATAGGGCAAAGTGTAAATAAAATTTTGAGAATCGCCGGGTAAATCTTCCCAAGATTTTATGAGTTCTCTTATTATGTTAATATGCAGGGCAAAATAAAACGGAATGAATGAATTCCACCAAGTTTCGGTTAAAAAACCGGCGTAAACAAAAACGAGTCCGGTTTCCAATCCGACAATAATATTTCCCAACATCGGCAAGCGTTTTAATATTAACGAATATAAAAAGAGCAGTACAATCGAGATAATTCCGATTATCAATTGAGCCGTTCCGCTGTAATACAAAAACGGGATTGAAAGCAGAGTCAAAATCACGTAAAATATAACAGCCGCTTTTTTTGAAATTTCACCGTCAACCAACGGTCTGTTCTTTTTCCGATTTGCTTTATCAGTTGCGATATCGAAAACGTCGTTAATTACGTTGCCTGATGCATTGATTAGTGCCGCTCCAATTGATGCGAGTAAAATTTTAAGCAAATTCCCGCTTTCTATTTTGCCTGCCGAAATAAAAACGCCTGCCCACACCGACAAAAAAGTAATAGCTACATTCAGCGGACGAATTAACTTAATAAACGGTTTGATTTTCAATAAATGCCCCCTTCCTTTTTTAGATTTTTTGTAATGCCTCGTTTATTCTCGAAATCCCTTCAATTAATTCCTCTTCCGAACCGCAAAAACTGATTCTCAAATGTCCGTCAATTCCGAAATCCTTTCCAGGAATTGTTACCACTTCCGCGTTCTCAATTAGAAATTGCGCCAACTTGTGTGAATCTTTCTCATACGCCGAAAAATCGACAAATGAATAAAATGTAGCGTGCGGGAAAATCAATCGCGCTTTTTCTATCTTTGCTATTTCTTTTGTAAGAATATCGCGTTTTTTAACAAGCGATCGCCGTAATTCTTCCGCTTCTTTTTCCCCGCCTTGCAAAGCTCCAAGCGCCGCAACTTGCGATACGGCGGAAGGACACGAGGTTTGATGCCCTTGTATTCGCGTCATTGCCGAAATTACTTCTTCCGCGCCGACCGCCCAGCCGATGCGAAAGCCGGTCATCGCGTATTGCTTGGAAACGCCGTTAATTGAAATAACATAAGATGAATTTATATCCGCTTTGGAAAATTCAAATCCGTTTGGCGATTTCAAGCCGTCGTAAATTAATTCGCGGTAAATGTCGTCCATAATCAGAAAAATTTCATTCTCTTCGCAGAACTTCACCAATTTCTCAATTTCCGCAGCTTCGTAAACAACTCCAGATGGATTATTTGGAGTGTTAACAAGAATTGCTTTTGTTTTCTCAGTAACTTTGTTTTTTATTTCATCAAAAGTGATTTGCAAATCAGAGGAATTTGGCAAAACCGGAACCGGCGTTCCGTTCGCTAATTTTACCATATCAGGATAACTCACCCAAAACGGCGCGGGAAAAATCACTTCCTCGCCCGGATTTAATATTGCAAGCAAAGCAACCATTAACGCTTGCTTTGCGCCCGACGAAACAATTATGTTTTTTCCTTCTACTTTCTTTCCGTAATATTTGAAAGTGTAATCGACGATTGCGTCTTTCAGTTCGGGAATTCCACTAACCGGCGTGTAACGGACTACACGAGTTTCAAGCATTTCCATTGCTTTTTTAATCGCGGTTTCCGGAGCATACCATTTCGGCTCGCCGCCACCGAGATGAATTACATTTTTACCAGCTCTTTTTAATTCAGCCGCTTTTGAATTTAACGCAAGTGTCGGGGAAGGTTTTATTTCGTATGAAAATTTTCCGAGATTCACTTCTTTTTCCTTTTCTTAATCACAAAAGTAAAATTCGCCTTTCCGATTTTTTTCGTAAATCTTGTTCTGCCGTTGTAAGCAAATTTTCCGTTGGCTATTTCGTCCGAACCGGAAATATCTTCGTCTCTTAAAATAACTCGTATTGTATCGCCCTTATTTAGCGTTACATTTTCACCTGTTGCGGTATTTATAAAACTGTTGCGCTTCAAAGGAAATGCCAATGCGTCGCCGTTCGGAAATTCAACTAATCCGTAAACATCCGGCTTTTGGTCGTAATCCCAATAAAGTTTTTTCGATTTTTTTCTGTAAACGTTAGCGGTTACTTTA
>WGAL01000260.1 GCA_015494845.1 Melioribacteraceae bacterium | reverse complement strand
GATTTTAATATATGAGTTCTTATAATTAATGATATTATCACAAATTTAATAGATGCTGATTTTGAAGAATCCAGTCTCTTAATCTTTCAATGTTTTTTAGTCCCTTTTCAACTTTTTTTATTTGTTTTTCGAAATCTTTTGTTCGGTGTATTTTGCCGCTGAAAACTCTTAACGAAAAAGTTTTTGCATGTCTGACAAATTCAGCCCAATCAGGTGCGTTGCTTTTTATCCTAAATTCTATTTCTTCAGGATAACCTTGGAAAGTTGCATCAACGTTTCCTTGAGCAAGTTTATGAGTAAAAACAATATTTTTTGGTAGTCTTTTATCATACAATTTTGGCCAATCGCTATAATACGGGACAATGTCTGGTTTTTTCATATAGAGAGTTGGATGGTTTTCCTTTACATATTGCCAGTATGCCAACCAAAATTTTTGTACTGTCTCGGAGTTTACTGGATGATATCCTCGTCGTTGTTTTTCTATCGCTATATCTAATAATTTTTTCTTAAATAAACTCCGTTCCGTATTGATGAAGTGAAATCTTGATGAAATTGCTTCGTATGTTATGTAATTTTCAAAATAATTTTGAGTTTCATAATAACTTTTAGGAGCGACGAGAATAACAAAAGCGCTGTCACATTCGTTTTCACTTATGTATTTTTTTGCACGAAGAAAATAACGATTATATTGTTCTTCTTGAAACGTGGCGTCAATTTTATTTTCTATTAAAACAAATATTTTTAAATTTTTTGAGTTATAAGAGAATAATATATCTGATTCACCAAGGCCGTAATCGGAAATACTTTTCCAGACTCCGTTTCTTTTGGAAAAATAAGGTAGATTTAATTCTCTTATAAACCATTCACAAAAAGTATTATTTGTAGAAAGTTCTTCAAGTAAGATTAAATCAATATCACGTTCGTGAACCGCTTCAACTGGGATTACGTTTTCATTCATGTTTTTCCCTCCTAACAAAATAAACAAAATACAAAACCGTAATTGCTCCGATTATTGAGCCGATTATATCAGCGAGAAAATCGAGCCATTCGGCGCTACGGAAAGGAATAAGCATTTGATGAAGTTCGTCGAAACCGCCGTATGCCGTTGTAATTAAAATTACGTAAAGAAAAATTTTCGACAATTGCATTTGCTTGTTTTTGAAATGAAAAGCAAATGTTAGCAAAAAAGCCAAGCCGAAATACGCCAACATATGTTCGACTTTATCGCCCAGTTTTAAATTTTTCGGAAGCGTGTGACCTGGTAAAGTGGTTAAAATAAAAATTAACGCCCAATAGAGTTTCAGCACAAGAAAAACAAAATGCCTTTGGTTGCGGTCAAGAAAATCATACAAAAGATTCATTCAGAAAACCGATAGTTTTGGGAATGTTTTTCATTATCGCTTTTGCGGTTATGCCGTATTCCGTTTTTTCCTCGAGTAGCAAATCAGCCGAAAGACTATGAACATAAACGCCTGAAATTACAGCTTTTTCTCTCTCTTTTGTTTGAGCCCAAAATCCGGCTATAACTCCGCTCAACACGTCGCCGCTGCCGAATTTAGCCATTCCACTGTTTCCTGCGGAATTAATAAACGCTTCACCGTCCGGGTTGAAAATTACAGTAGGCGCGCCTTTCAGAACCAACCACGCGCCGGTTTTTTGCGCGAAATTACGTCCGTAAGTTAAAATATCTTTTTTTAATTCTTCCGTGGAAATTCCAATCAACGCTGAAAACTCGCCGTGATGCGGCGTTAAAACAAATCCGTTCAAATCAAAGTTTTTGTATTCGCCGTTCGAAATTGCAAAAATTCCGTCGGCGTCCAAAAGTACGTTTTTACCGCGAAGTTTTTTTATCAATTCTCTTACGGCAAGGACCGTTTGTTCGTTTCTGCCTAAACCAGGACCTATAAGAACAACGTCCGCCCAATTTGTTTTATTGTAAATTTCTTTAAGTCCGTCAAGCGAAAGAAATTCGTCCTTTCCCGAACCGTAGCCTAAATAAACAAGTCCGACGTTTTCATCATAAAAATAATTTCTTGCGCCTTTAGCAATTGCAAGAACCGACGCGCCCGCTCCGGCGTAAAATACAGATGAAGCCGAAAAAATCGCCGCTCCGGTCATCATCGGGGAACCGGCAATTGTCAGAACTTTTCCCGACGAATATTTGTTTAAATTCGGTTTGCGAGCAGGCAAGTAAAAATAGGCGTCTTCCGGTTCTATTAAAAAAGTATTTGAATCGAGCTCTTCAAAATATTCTTCGCCGATGCCAATATATCCTTTTACGACTTTTCCGGCAAACGCTTTTCCGTTTTCGAAAAAAAGACCTTGCTTAAATTCACCGAGCGAAACGGTTAAATCCGCATTGAAAACAATATTTCCGCTTCCGGTGTCTGCGTTCAATCCGGTTGGAACGTCGATAGCGACTTTCAACGCTTGAATAGAATTAACGCGCTTTATTATTTGCGAGTATGGTTCGCGCAAATCGCCTTTTGCGCCGGTTCCCAACAATCCGTCGAAAATTACGGAGCAATCGTTCAATTTATTTATATCGCGAACTGATTGATATTTTATTATTGAACCGCGACCGGTTTTGTTTAGCAAATTTCGTAAAATATTATAGTTTAACAGCGCGTCGCCTTTAAGAG
>WGAL01000259.1 GCA_015494845.1 Melioribacteraceae bacterium | reverse complement strand
CGCGTATGTTCAACAAGCGGTAATTCGAGATTTACGGAACGATATTTTTTCTCACTTGCACAAGCTCTCAATGAGTTTTTTCAAAAAGGAACGCACCGGAAATTTGATTTCTCGGATAATCAGCGACACGTTAAAAATTCAACAAAGCATTTCCACCGTATTTTTAAGTATGATTCGCGAACCGCTTACGATTATTGTCTTTCTCGGAATGGCGTTCTCAATCAGCGTTAAATTGACGCTCTTTTCGTTTATCATTCTTCCGTTTTCTTTGTTGGTAATTGTTTTTATCGGACGAATTTTACGCAAGCAAAGCGCGGCGCTTCAAGCGAAAATGGCTGATATCACTTCCGTAATTCACGAAACGGTAACAGGCGTTAAAATTGTAAAGGCGTTCGGAATGGAAAAATTCGAAGAATCGCGATTTAAAAAGCAAACGCAGAAATATTTTGACATAATGCTGAAAATGACGCGCGTTCGTAATATCAGCAGTCCGGTTTCCGAATTTATCAGCGTTACCGTCGGCGCAGGAATAATTTACTACGGCGGGAAACTCGTTTTGGTTGATCACACGCTTGCGGCAAGCGAGTTTCTCGGTTTCCTTTTCGCGATTTTGCAAATAATGCATCCGATAAAAGAGTTGAGCGGCGTAAACAATAAAATTCAAGAATCGAGCGCGGCGGCGGACAGAATTTTTCAGATAATCGATATCGAACCGGAAATTACGGACGCGCCCGACGCAGTCGGGAAAAAATCCTTTGATAAAAATATTGTTTTCGATAACGTTTATTTCAAATACGACGACGCCGAAGATTGGATTTTGCGGAATATAAATTTTGAAGTGAAAAAAGGCGAGATTATCGCGCTTGTCGGCAGTAGCGGCGGCGGTAAAACAACTTTGGTGGATTTGGTTCCGCGATTTTTCGACGTTACAAAAGGCGCGATTTTATTGGACGGAATCGATATTCGCAAAATAAAGGTTCGCGATTTGCGCGGTCTCGTTGGCGTTGTTACTCAAGAAACAATTTTGTTTAACACAACAATCCGCAACAACATTGCGTACGGAAATCTTGAAGTAAGCGAAGATAAAATAATCGAAGCGGCAAAAGCGGCTAACGCATACGAGTTTATTATGGCATTGCCGCAAGGTTTCGATACTGTCGTCGGTGAACACGGCGTTCGGCTTTCCGGCGGGCAGCGGCAACGAATTTCGATTGCGCGCGCGTTGTTGAAAAATCCGCCGATTATGATTTTTGACGAAGCGACCTCGGCTCTCGACAACGAATCCGAAGTTGCGGTTCAACAAGCGATTGAAAAATTAATGATTGACCGCACCGTTTTTGTAATAGCGCACCGGTTAAGCACAATACGCAACGCCGATAGAATTCTTGTTTTGGACAAAGGCGAAATCGTTCAAAGCGGCAAGCACGAAGAATTGATTAAAGACGAAAACAACATTTACAAAAAACTTTACGATTTGCAATTCAAACTAAACGAATAAAAATTTGTTTGGATTTTACGCGCTCGTTAATTTAGTTTAAATGCCAAGCAGAAAAACGTGAGGAAAAATGAAAGTCGGAATTGTTCCGAACACGTCGAAAATAGAAGTCGCACCGGTTCTGGCAAAATTGATTTCGCTTTTCAACCAAAACGGAATTGAATACTGCGTTGACCAAGCCGCAAAAAAATGCGTCAAGAAACATTCGATTGAAATTGACGAGCGAAAATTCTTCTCAGTTGTTGCGCTTGCCGATATTTGTGATTTACTCGTATCAATAGGCGGCGACGGAACAGTGCTTAAAACGGCTTACGCCGCGCGTCGTTCGCAAGTTCCGATGCTTGGAATAAATCTCGGCAAACTCGGATTTTTAGCCGAACTCGAACAAACCAAACTCGACGAATTTATCGATGCGATAAAAACCGGCAATTACGTTATCGAAGAAAGAATTGCGCTTTCCGGCGAAACAAATTCCGGACAATACAATGATTTGTACGCGATAAACGATATTGTTATCGACAGAGGACGCTGGCCGAAGATGATTAAACTTTCGATGAAAATCAACGGCGAGAAAGTTTCCGCGTTTTCGGCGGACGGAATAATCATCGCTACGCCGACCGGCTCAACCGGCTATTCGCTTTCCACCGGCGGACCAATTGTTACGCCATCGTCAAACGCGGTTACGATTAGTCCGATTTCGCCTCACACGTTGAATATTCGTCCTCTTGTGATTTCGAGCGAGCAAATTATTGAAATAACTGCGGAATCGCCGTCGAAACTTCAAATAAGCGCCGACGGACAACGCGTGCATTATTACGATTCGCCGTTGAAAGTAAAAATCCAAAAAGCGGAAAAGAAAATAAAATTGTTCCACACAAAATCATTCAGTTATTTTGAACTATTAAGACACAAACTTTATTGGGGAATTGATTTAAGAGAAAAACCGGAGGAATTATGAGACATAAATTGACATTACTTTTGTTGCTCGTTTTTGCGAGCGGACTTTTTGCGCAGAACGAAATTTTAACTTACGAAAAAACTGGCGAAAAAATTCTCGT
>WGAL01000258.1 GCA_015494845.1 Melioribacteraceae bacterium | reverse complement strand
CGATAAAGTCGAACGCCTCGGACAATTGTTTATTTTGAACGGAAAGAACAGAAAAGAAATTTCCACGCTTTACGCAGGCGATATCGGCGCGGTCGTAAAATTGAAAGACACTCACACAAGCGACACTCTTGCGTCGAAAGATTTTCCGGTAAAACTTCCTCCGATTAAATTCCCGGGACCGGTTATTCGCGGCGCAGTTAAACCGAAATCTAAAGGCGACGAAGATAAAATTTCTTCCGGTTTGCACACGGTTCACGAAGAAGACCCGACACTTACGGTTCACTACGACCCTGAATTGGGACAAACAATTATTTCCGGACAAGGCGAATTACAACTCGCGCTTGCCGTTAAATTATTAAAAGATCGTTACGGCGTTGATGTTGATTTGGTAGAGCCGAAAATTCCATATCGCGAAACAATTAAAGGTGTTGCCGAAGACGCCGAATACAAACACAAAAAACAATCCGGCGGACGCGGACAATACGGTCATGTTCACTTAAAACTTGAACCGCTACCACGCGGCGCAGGATTTGAATTTGTTGATGCAATCGTAGGCGGCGTTGTTCCTGGTAGATTTATTCCTGCCGTTGAAAAAGGTATTCGCGAAATTATGGAAAAAGGAATTTTAACCGGAAGCAAAGTTGTGGACGTAAAAGTTACTTTGTTCGACGGAACTTTCCACTCGGTTGACTCAGACGAAATGTCGTTCAAAATTGCGGCATCGCAAGCGTTCAAGAAAGGTTTCCTCGAAGCAAATCCGGTTATCCTTGAACCGATTTACGACATTACCGTTAAAGTTCCGGAAGAATTTATGGGCGATGTAATGGGCGATATTTCCTCGCGACGCGGTAAAATTTCCGGTATGGAAGCCGAAGGCCCTTTCCAAGTAATTAAAGCAAAAGTTCCTTTGGCGGAACTCTACAAATATTCCACGCATTTGAGAAGTTTGACTTCCGGTCGCGGAATTCACACGCGCGCTTTTTCGCACTACGAGGAAGTGCCGAAGGAAATTGAAAAGAAAATCATCGAAGAATACCAAAACAGAGAAGAAGATTAAAATCAATTTCAATTCAAAAAGAAAGGGACGTTACGGCGTCCCTTTTTTTTGTTTAAACTATTTTCAGATTTCTTAATTCAACAAATATCGGTCGTCGCGTTTTCCTTCCAATTTGAACTGGTCAACTACTTCCTGCAAATGTTCGGTTAATCTGTTTAAATCTTCCGCAGCGGATGCAATTTGTTGTACGCCGTTTGCCGATTCGGAAATAATGTTATTAATTGCGTCGATGCTCTTGCTAATTTCTTCGGAAGTAGCCGCTTGCTCTTCGCTTGCCGTTGCAATGTGCGTAATTAAATCTTCAACTTCCTGGGTTGCTTTAACTATATTGTCCATAGATTTTTCAGCTTCTATCGCAATTGTTTTTCCGTTCTCTACTTCTTCAACTCCGTGTTCAATTGAATTAACAACATTTGTTGTTCCGTTTTGAATTTCCTGAATCATTTCGGCAATTTCTTTAGTAGCTTGTTGTGTTTTCTCGGCAAGTTTCCTTACCTCGTCGGCAACAACCGCAAAACCGCGTCCGTGTTCGCCTGCGCGCGCGGCTTCTATTGCCGCGTTTAACGCAAGCAAGTTTGTTTGGTCGGCAATATCGTTAATTACTTTAATAATTTCGCCTATTCTCGCGCTGTTACTGCCCAAATCCTTAACTATTTCCGCCGCTTCCATTACAACTTCGGCAATTTTATTCATTCCGGTAATCATATTTTGAACGGCTTTACCGCCTTCTTTCGCAACGTTTCCGGCGTTTCTCGACATTTCGGCGGCGGTATTGGTGTTTTGGGTAGTATCGATAATAGTTCTGCTCATCTCTTCTATTGCGCCGGCGACTTCCATAACTTGAGCGGCTTGCTCTTGCGAACCTGCGGAAAGTTCTTCCGCGCTTGAAGAAATTTGAGTGCTTGCGCTTGCCGTGGATTGCGTCGCTTCCATAATTTTTTCAACCATCTCACGCAAGTTTTTTACGGTTTCGTTAAACGCTTGGTAAAGAGGCGTAATTAATTCGTCCTCTTTATCTTCTTTTACTTGAACACCCAAATTGCCTCGCGCAAGTTCTTCTAATTCTTGCAATAATTTTTCAGTATGTTCTTTAAGAAATCTTTCTCTCCGCTTGATGTCCGTGATATCTGCGATAAATTCCATCGCGCCTTCCAATTTACCGTTTTTATCGTAAAGCGGAACGCCAGTGTAGAGTATATCGTATTCTATATTTTGTGGATATGCTTTCTGTTCTCCGGTTTCAGTTTTACCGGAATTCATGGCTTTATGTAAACGGCATTGGTCGGTATTACAATGTTCGGCATGCATTAAATTATAGCATTTTTCGTTTTTATATTCCGTTTTGCCAACAAGTTTCTTCGCGCTTTCATTTAAGAAAATAACATTATAATCTTTGTCAATTACCATTACAGGCGATGGCAAACCTTCTAAGTATGTTACATACATATTAATATAATCAGCAAGCTTGTTAAAAGCCTTAGCAAGAATACCAATTTCATCTTGGCTTTCAATCTCAACCCTGTGCTCGAAGTTCCCTTGTTCATATTCTTTGGCAAGTTGCGTTAAAATACTTAATTGCTTAGTTACGGATTGTGATATTATTCTGCTAATTAAAAAAACTATTATTCCTAAAACTATAAAGTAAATTATTTCTTTAAACGAAACGGTTTCGGAAAATAAAAGAAAAACGGCATATAATATTAAGGACACAATGGGAATAAGATTAATTTTTGCTAAAAGATTCCAGTCTTTAAATCTTTTTAATACCACTTCCCACTCCATTTTAATTAAAGTATAAAGACCATTTTATTATCGAAAAATTAATCAAAAAGTTTACTAAAGCTAAAATGTTCGGGTGCTTTTGTAGTGGTTAATTCTTAATGTGAAAGTTCCGTTGACTTGGTTTATCAAATACTTGAATTTTCGCTCATTTATTCTCTAGTAAAATTTCAATCGCCGTGGATTTTATGTCGGCAATCGTTTTTATTTTGTTCGAGACAATATCCGAATTTTCACCAGCGGAGAGCATAAAAACCGGATTTCTCGTGTGTGTTTTGACTGACAAATCTTCAAAGTTACCGTGGTCGGAACAAATAATTAGAGTTTGTCCTGCTTTTAAATTTTTAATTAAGTGAAGCAAAAATTGATTAAGAACTTTAATTCCGTGTGAATAAAAATCGAGATTTCTTCCGTGTCCCCAATGGTCGGTGTAAAAATACTCGTAGAAAACGAAGTTAAACTTTGTCGCCAAGGAAAGTAAATTGTTTGCCGCGGTTTCAGCCGTAATCTTTTTTACGGGCAACCGTAATTTTTCAATCCATCTCGAATTATCAATTTCGTGTGAAAGGCCATCGCCGCGATTTAAGTTTTCAATCGTATTCAAAGCGATGTTTCCGAATTGCGCCGCTTTTGTAGTCGCCGCAACGCGCGCGTGCCCTTTATTCAGATAATCGAAAAACTTCGGAGGATAAGCGTTTGCAAAAATTGATGATAGTCCGAGTTTGCGTAATTCGGCGTAAATATTTTTCTCTTTTAGAACTTCGTTTAACGACGAATGCGGAAAAGGTCCGAAATGTTTTCCGGCAATTTTTACAGCGTCAATTCCGCAAAGAATTGCTGTTTGTCCGGTTCCGCTTTGTGGTAACCCTGGAGCGTTAAATGTTGCGTCGGCAGGAAAAACGCAAACGCCGTCGTCATTCTTCAAGAAACGGTTTTTCAAATGCGGAACTGAGCCGAACAGTTTTCGAGTAAAATTAAATTCCTCGCGAAAGAACGGATTTTCTGTTTCGTTTGCTTTACCAATACCGACGCCGTCGAGAAAAATTAGTATTACGGATTTCATTTGCGTGATTTCAAAACTAAAATTTGTAGGGACAACTCGCGAGTTGTCCCTACCGATACTT
>WGAL01000257.1 GCA_015494845.1 Melioribacteraceae bacterium | reverse complement strand
TTGCTTTTCGGCGTTTTGTTTCCTTCCGAATTTCCGGCTCAAAACGCTTACGTGGACAGTTTAATGAAAGTGGGAAACGCGGCTTACACGGCGAAAAATTTTGAGAAAGCGATCGATAATTACGAAAAGATTTTGGACGAAGGTTACGAAAGCGACGCGCTTTATTACAATTTGGGAAACGCTTATTACAAAATCGGCGCGCTCGGAAAAGCGATTTTAAATTACGAACGCGCGCTTAAAATAAATCCTTCCGACGAGGACGCGCGCTACAATTTGAAAATAGCGAACGCAAGAATTATTGATAAAATCAATCCCGTCCCGAAATTTTTCCTTACGGAGTGGAAAGACGCTTTGCTGGATTTATTTTCGGTTCAGACTTTGGCGTTAATTGTAGCCGTGTTGTTCGCGTTGTTGCTTCTTACGGTTTTTCTTTTCCGTTACGGCAAAACGCCTTCCGTGCGTAAAAGCGGCTTTGTTTTTGGTTCGATAATTTTTGTTACGCTTCTTTTAGCGCTATTTCTTTACTATGGAAAAGCCCAAGAACTACGCAACGACAATTACGGAATAATCTTGGCGAAAGAAGTTACGGTTCGCACAAGTCCCGACGAAAACGCGAAAGCGGCGTTTATTATTCACGAAGGGACGAAAATTCTTGCGGAAGATAAAGTGGGCGATTGGGTAAATATTAAACTCGCCGACGGTAAAAAAGGTTGGTTGAAAAAAGAAACTTTTGAATTAATTAATAAAAACGATTGAGGCAAATCAAGTGAGTAAAATTTATTTCGAACGGCAAGAATGCAACGAAAACAAATGCGAAATTGACGAAACAATGGGCGTTTGCCCTTATTGTTTGAGAACGCAGGAAGAAATCGATTATTGGGAAGAATATTCGGATATCGACAAAAAATTCATCTTAAAAACAATCGCGCGCCGTCGTGAAATTCTAAAAACGACGAATGAAAAGCAAGACTTGCGATGGGTCTTTTAGATAAAGGTTACGTCCAGATTTACACCGGCAACGGCAAAGGTAAAACTTCTGCCGCGCTGGGAATTGCGTTGCGAGCCGCCGGAGCAGGCTACAAAACGCTGATAATTCAGTTTATGAAAAAATTCCCTTACAGCGAAACTTCCTCTCTCAAAAAATTTTCCGGTTTAATCGCTGTCGAGCAATGGATTGGCGATAAGTTTGTAATCAAGCGTTCCGCGCCTTCCGAAGAAGAACTCGACGAAGCGAAACGCGCGTTGGAAAGAGCGCGCGAGGCGTTGCGCGGCGATGAATTCGACATAATAATTATGGACGAAATTTGCGTTTCGATTTATTTCAAACTCTACGATACAAACGAAATTCTCGAAATAATTAAATCAAAACCGGACGGGAAGGAATTAATATTAACCGGAAGATATTGTCCGCAAGAACTTATCGACGCCGCGGATTTGGTTACGGAAATGAAAGAAATTAAACACTACTACGAGCAAGGCGTCCTTTCGAGGAAAGGGATTGATTCTTGAAGTGTAAAAAAATTATCTGTAGAGACGCCCAACTTGGGCGTCTCTACAACTATAAAAAACTCATCACTTCGGAATAACTATCGCAAAAGTCGTTCCTTTCTCGGAAGTTTCTTTTACGTAAATTTTGCCTTTGTGGTAATCTTCGATAATTCTTCTCGACAAACTCAAGCCCAAACCCCAACCGCGCTTCTTTGTGGAAAACCCTGGTTTGAAAATATTCTTTTTATTCTTTCCGGCAATGCCTTTGCCGTTATCGCTCACCTCGATTTCAACAGCTTTCCCTTTATCGGAAATATTTATCCGAATCAATCCCTCTTTGTTTTCAATAGCGTCGCGCGCGTTTTTAATCAAGTTTTCAATCACCCATTCGAACAAATCGGAATTAATTTTTGCGCGCGCATTTTTATCGCCTACAACTTCAATTGCAATTTTCTTTCCCATTTGCGGAAAACGCCGCTCAAAATATCTTCTCGTTTCATCAATAATTTCAAACAAGTTCGTCTCTTTCAATTCGGGTTTGGAACCGATTTGCGAAAAGCGATTCGTAATTTTATTCAACCGCTGCAAATCGTCAGCCATCTCGTCGGCGATGTCCAAAACTTTAACAGGATTTTTATGATTTAAAATCAAAAGTTCGTTCCAGCCCATTAAACTTGAAATCGGCGTGCCGAGTTGGTGCGCGGTTTCTTTCGACATCCCTACCCAAATCATACTCTCTTCCGATTTGCGGAAATAGTTAAAACTCGCGTAAGAAATAAGCAGAAAGATTATCGCCACCAAAATTTGTATGTAAGGAAAATATTTCAACAGAACCACAATTCTCGAATTTCCGTAATAAATCTTCTTCCACACAACACCTTTCGGATAGTAAACAATTATTGGCGGAAACTCATCTCGTAATTCAACGATTTTTTCTTTTAAGAAAACCTTAATCTCTTCAGCCGATTTGGTTGAGTCAATTTCTAAATTACGGAAGCCGGTTCCACCTTCTTCGAAAATCGGATTGTCATTCGCGTCCGTCATTATTAATGGGAAATCGATTTTTTGAATTATGTGTTCGAAAATAAAAGTAAAATCACTTCCTATCGCTTCCGAATTTGCGAGATAAGTTAAACTACTCGCGTAAAGTTCCGCAATTTCCCTTTCGCGCTGTTCTATTTTTTCGATTATAATTTGCGTAATGTAGAGCGAAACAAGCGCAAGCACTACGGCCAGAAGGAAAAGTCCGAGTTTTATTTTACTTTTTAATTCGTTTCCGCTTAATTTCATTATGAAAAATCCTTATCTAAAAATTGTTTGTGAACGCTTTGCACCAACAGAAATTATTGAAAAATAAATTCCGGTTTGTTTTTCCAGAAACTCAATGTAGTCTTTTGTTTCCGATGGCAAGTCATTGTATTCTTTAATATCCGAAATATCGCTTCCCCACCCTTTCAGCGTTTCGTAAATCGGCGTAACTTGTTCAAGTCGCGTAACGTCCGAAGGGAACGAATTTAATCTCTTTCCGTTCAGTTCGTAACCGACGCAAACTTTTATTTCGTCAAATTCTGAAAGAACGTCGAGTTTTGTCAAAGCCGCTTCCGTAATGCCGTTTATTGTTTGCGAATATTTTACGAGAAAAGCATCGAACCAACCGCAACGCCGCGGTCTGCCGGTTGTTGCGCCGTATTCCGCGCCTATTTTACGCAACTTTTCGCCAACTTCGTTATTTAATTCTGTTGGAAATGCCCCCAAACCGACTCGCGTAGTGTATGCTTTTACAATTCCGAAAACCTTATCTATTTTCGTTGGCGGAAGTCCTGTTCCGGTTGATGCGCCGCCTGCCGTTGGATTTGAAGAAGTAACGTACGGATACGTTCCGAAATCGACATCAAGCAAAGCGCCTTGCGCGCCTTCAAACAAAATACTTTCACCGGCGTCCGCCGCTTTGTTTAAGAATAGCGCGGTGTCTTTCACGTAAGGGTCAATTAGTTCGTCAAAGCGCAAATATTCCTCAATTATTTTATCCGCATCAAGTTCTTCGCGATGATAAACATTTTTTAGCAAGGCGTTTTTCTCCTTAAGATTTAATTTGATTTTCTTAATCAATTCGTCTTTATTCAACAAATCGACAATTCTAATTCCACGACGCGCGTATTTATCATTATAACAAGGCCCAATTCCCTTCCCCGTCGTTCCGATTTTATTTTCACCTTCTTCCTTAATAGAATCGAGCAATTTGTGATACGGCATAATCAAATGTGCGTTGTGACTAATAAACAAGCGCCCTTCGATATTTATATTTTGCGAGCGCAAAAATTCCATTTCGTGTATTAATGCTTCCGGGTCTAACACAACGCCGTTGCCGATTACGCAAGTTACGTCTTCCCTCAAAATTCCGGACGGAATTAAGTGAAGAATAAACTCTTTTTCGCCAATTCTGATTGTGTGTCCGGCGTTTGCGCCGCCTTGATATCTCGCGACAATTTTATATTCTTCGCTTAAAATATCAACGACTTTTCCTTTGCCCTCGTCTCCCCATTGACTTCCAACCAAAACAGTTACGCTCATTTTTACTTCCTTTTTAATTATTAAAATATTCCGTAAAAACGATATACTTTAAACTTAAATTCAACGTCTTTATACGGTTCGGAAAAATTAAACAACTTTTCTTTTACCCAAGTAAGTTCAAATCTTAAAACAAGATTTCGTTTTAAACCTCTGTCAACGCCAAGAGAAATTCGAGCTTGTTCCTGAAACTCGCCTTCAACTCCCCACAGATTGAAAAAAAATTCGAAAGTTAAGTCGGCTTCCCAATATTTTGTCTCGGTTGTTCTCCATCTGTAAGCCGTTCCGATTCTGTATCTTCCGCGAATTGAATTTTTTGACGTCCAAGTATTTGTGTTAAAATCAAAGCGTTCTTCAAGTCTTATTCTGTGTCTTATAGGAACAACCAATTTTGGCCAAGCAAAAACCACACTTTGGTGCGGACGGATTTCCCAACGGTTATCAACATATTTATTTACGGTATAATAATTCCCAATTCCGGCATAAAAGTTAATCCTTGTGCCAAGCCAAGTTCTAATATACGGATTAAAAATAAATTGTTTCCAACCGTTATTATTCATTTGCCGTTCAACGCCGACCTCTCCGGTTACTTGAAACGCCGGACTGAAATAATAAGAAGAAACAAAATCCATCCCGACTTGCGTTACATAGTCGCTATTAACTTGCGGAAAAACTGACAGAGACGAAAGGAAGTAAAATAATACTATTAAAAAATTTCTATAAAAAAATGATTTCATTACATCTTAAAAGAAATATTCGAGAGTAATCAGCGAACTTACGGTATTTAAATTCTCTTGCGCATAATTCATCGGAAGCCGCGTCCAAGTTAAATCCAAACTAATCAGCATATCATTTTCCGCCGTGTAAGAAGTTCTAATAAAAAACAGAATCGATTTGTCGTCAACTGCGTTATCGTTGGAAAGCGTAAAAGAATCAAGTAAAAGTCCGGCTGAAATTCCAATCGGCACGCCTTTGTATTTCGAATTGAAATCGAAATCGCCGGAAACACCGAACCGGTAGTATAAACTGTTTTCCAGCACATTATCAATTGCTTCTCCGTATGCAAGCTCCAACGATGTATTCAACCCGAAATATTTATTTATCGCCCAAGCCGTTCTTATTCCGCCGCCGCCTTGTAAATAATCGCGTGAATAAACCAAGTTACTTTCCGAGGGTAAACCGCTACTGTCAATGATTTCTTTTACAAAATCAAGTAAATTTATCACGGTTCCGCTTCTCTTCCATAAATTTGCGGTAAGAGAAACCGATACGTTTTTAGTAGTTAAAACATTAAACAACCAACCTAATTCAACGCCGTAAGATGCATTTAGTCCTTGCGCTATTAGCGATTGCGTTTCCGTTCCGAATCTTGTAATCATTCCAACATCGGAAAAGAAAGCCAGCCATTTATTTATTTGAAATTGATAAGCAAAGTCTAACGTAAGAAAAGAAATATCTCCGCGCAAACCGACAAGTTGTTCTCCGTTAATTTCAATAGGAACAATTAAATCCATTGCTTGTCCGAAACCGAGAGTATTTCGCAAATGAGTATTTACAAACGGCGATTTAACGTAATTATTGACAATAAACTTATGTCCGTTCAAGATAGGACGAGTCAAAGAATTAACTTCAACATTTGATTGCGCAAATGTCGAAACGGAAAACTGAAGCAAAAGTAGAAGTACTATTTTATTTATTCTATTCATTTATAAGTCAAATTTAATGCTAATCAATAATTGAAGCGACGAGTTTTTAAAATCAACCGGAATTATCGGATTTACAACTTTTTCAGACACGTAACCGTTCATTAATCCTTGCGAAAATCTTCCTTCGAAAATTAAAAAATACTCGCTAACCTCAAACTGCAATCCAACGCCGAAATCTGCAAGAATATCGAATGAGCTAATCAAATCTTGTATATCGCCGCTTAAATCATAATTTACCGCTTTGTAGTTGGCTCCATTTAAAAAAGCAAACTCAATTCCGCCGCTAAAATACACCGTCTTGTTTGTCGGGAATTTCAGCAAGAGCGGGAAGGAAAAATAATCGAGATTCATTCTCAGACTATCGCGCGGTTCTTTGTAACTCGGCAAATCGTAAGATAGCATTGCGCCGCGCCTTACGTACATCGGTTGGAAACTTAAAATAATTTCATCATTTATTTTATAATCGAGCAATACGCCTGCTCCGAAATTGACGGTTTTATTAAAAATAGTATTGGAAGGCGCGTTGCCGGAAATTCCCGAATAATTTAAATTTCCGGAAATCCCAAGCGAAAACTGCGCTTGCAAAGGTTTAATAAAAAGCAATAAAATCAGTATCAAATAAAATTTTTTCATAAGTATAAATTACGTATTCTTTTATTAAAACACTTCTTCAATTCCGAAATAAATGCCTGAAGTGTTTTTGCCGAAACCGAAATCGGCTCTTAAATTAACTTTTTCAATAACATTAAATTGATAACGCATGCCAAATCCGTAAGAATACTTCATATCTCTAATTCTCATTTCATTAAATTTGTGCGCTACATTCCCCATTCCAAAAAACAAAACAAAACCGATACGCTTCCAAACGTAACGGCGGTATTCGACTTGAGCGGCAAAATAATTGTTGTCGCGAAATCTGCCTTGATAATAACCGCGCATCAAATATTGTCCGCCGAGCGCAGGCAATTCGTAAAAAGGCGGGTTCCCCCGCGCGAGTTTTCCGTATATTTGAAAACCAATCGTGTTGATTTCATAAAGCGGGAAATAGTTTCTTATATCAAATTCAATTTTATTAAAATCGTAATCGCTCCCGATTTCCTTGAAATAAAATTCCGTTAGCAATTTACTGTAATGTCCGTCTGTCGGGAAAAAGATGCTGTTCCTCGTATCCCACGCCCAGAGAAATCCTAATCCGAGAGTTTTCGCTTTGGTAAAATCGGCATAATCGTTCAACAAATACGGATTCGATTTTTTATCAGCCAATCTGAAATTCTTGTAATCGAAAAGCAATTTCAAATCGTCTCGGCTTGTAAACGGCAAACGAAACTCGACGGTTACGTAAAAATTATTTGCGGAATATTCAGGATTTGGTATTTCAGGCGTATCGGAACCGACGCCGTAAAATTTATCCACAATAAATTCGTACTTGACGTCCATTGAGAAAAAATATTTATTCTTGTAAAAATAAAATTGCGGAACGAAACTTATCGAATATTGCTTGTTGGAAGTGTAGTAACCGCTCAAAGTAACTTTGGACGGACGTAAAATAATATCTTTGCCGAGATAAAAAGTCGCGATTCCGCCTGCGCCTACGGCGAACCGCGTTTCAGGCGTATAATATGCAAACGGATAGCCGAAAAAACTAAATTTGCGCGATGCCGTGCTGTCTTGAGAATAAATACTCACAGAAAAAAACAAAAGCGACAGAAAAATATGTTTCGTGAATTTACTCAAACCTTATTCATCGTAAAAATGGGAACTCATAATGTTATCGAGCAATTGTAAGTTAGGTGAATCGCTTTGAGAAATAATAATTTTAATCGTGGACATTATCGGAACGGCAAGCAACATTCCGATTATTCCCCAAATGTAGCCCCAAATAAAGAGAGAAAGCAAAATAACAAGCGGGTTTATATTTAATTGATTTCCGAGTATTTTCGGTTCGAGAATATTGCCCACTACGGTTTGCAACCCGACAAGAGAAAGCAATAAAAAGAACGCGTAACCGAAAGATTGATACTGGATTAACGCGATTAACGTCGGGAAAAGCACGGCAATAAATGGTCCGATTGTCGGAATAAAATATGAGAGGAAAGTAAGCACGCTCCAAACTATCACAAAATGAACGCCGAAAAGCCAAAGCACAATTCCGGTTCCGATTGCAAGTCCGACGCCGAGCAAAAATTTAACGATAAAATAGTGCTGAATTTTTTTAGTAATAGCTTCATAAGTAACATCCCAGTTTTTAACTTTCTTTTCAACTTCTTTGTTAGCGTTTGCAAACTTCATTCTTTTACGGAAAGCGCGTTGAAAATTTTCGTGTCCCAAAACGCTGAACACGTAAAACAATAATATCAGAAAAATTGCCGAAGCGACATCGACGGTTGAGGATAAAATATTTTGCGCAAACGAACCGAGATTAAGTTGCTTAAACAAAGCGAGAATATTTAGTTTGGTCAAATCAATACTTTCAAGATTCAACGCTTTTGTAATATCTTCAAGCATTCCGGTAAGTTTGATTTCGTAAAACGGCAACGTCGCCACAAATTGGTCAACTGCGCCGATTACAAACGCGGAAATGCCGTAAATAATCAATGCGAAAATTATCAAATCGAGAATAATTGAAACAGCGAGCGGGATTTTCTTTTGTTTTAATTTTTGATGAAGCGGGTCGAGCAAAAACAAGAAGAAAACGGCAAGAACGTACGGAATCAGAATCGATTTCAATTCCATTAAAATTATTGCAAGAAAAACAATTCCGATTACGCTAATAAAAAACCGGACGACAGAATCCGCATTTTCTCTCATTTTAATTTCCTCAATGTTTGTAATATTTCAACGCTTCCGGCAGCAATTTTTTAATATCTTTTATTCTTGTTTCGTCGGAAGGATGCGTGCTTAAAAATTCGGGAGGTTTCGCGCCGCCGCTTCTTGCCATTCGTTGCCAAAAAGTTACCGCGCCGCGCGGGTCGTATCCGGCAAGCGCCATAAAAATCAAGCCCAAATGGTCGGCTTCGCTTTCGTGCAAGCGGCTGTAAGGCAACATAACTCCGACTTGCGTGCCGAGTCCGTAAGCCAAAAGCCAAGCGTTCCGCGTTTCAGGCGATTCGTCGCTCAGAACGATTGCAAGCGCAATTCCGCCCACGTTTCGCAAAAGTTCTTGCGACATTCTTTCCGCGCCGTGCCGCGCAATTGCGTGCGCGATTTCGTGTCCCAAAACAACAGCGAGCCCGTTCTCGTTTTTTGTATAAGGTAAAATTCCCGTATAAACAACGACCTTTCCGCCGGGCATACACCAAGCGTTTACGGCGTCGTCTTCCACCAAATTAAATTCCCATTTGTAATCTTTAATTAAATCGCTCTTCCCTTTCGAACGCAAAAATTTTTCAACGGCGTTTGCAATTCTGCGCCCTACTTTTTTTACCAACCGCGCGTTATTTTTATCTTTGCTCAACTTATGAGTTTTAAGAAACTCGTCGTATTGTCTAAAACTCATAGATAAAATTTCGGAATCGGAAACCAAATCGAGTTGCTTTCTTCCGGTAATGGCAACCGTGCTGCAAGCCGCCAAAAAGAGAAGCAACGTAACAAGCAGATATGATTTGACTTTCGCAAACATTTTTTATCTCGCTAACTTATTTGCGCTTTAATTAATTTAACTTTTTTGACCTTATCTTTACTTACTTTTATTGCGCTTTCAATTCGTTTTTTTGCGCCGTCAATTCTCGTTTTATCGTCGGTGAAAAGTTCCGCAACAACGCTGTTTTTCGTAATTTTGTCTCCAATCTTTACGTTGAAAATCACGCCGGCTTTCGGCTCAATTTTATCTTCGGCTTTCATTCGTCCTGCACCGAGTTCTAGAGCCGCCATTCCGATTTCGTAATTATCGATTGATTTAACGTATCCGGATTTATTCAAAACAAGTTTTTCGCCGAATTTAGATTTCGGGTATTTCGACGGATTTTTCAAGTAAGAAACATCCGCGCCTTGAGCTTCCGCTATTTCCAAAAACTTATCGAACGCTTTGCCGGATTTTATTAAATCTTTTGCAATGGCAATGCCTTCATCAACGCTTTTAGCTTTACCTCCCAGCCAAATCATTGTTCCCGACAAAAGCTCGGAAAGTTCGCTCAAATTGTAAACATATTCGCCCTGCAAAACTTTTAGTGATTCGTAAACTTCAAGCCAGTTGCCGATGTAATTGCCGAGCGGTTCGTTCATGTCGGTAATGTAAGCAACGCTTTTTTTCTTAAATTTTTTCGCAACGGAAACAAGCGACGTTGCAAGCGTTTTTGCGTCGTTAAGTTTTTTCATAAACGCGCCGCTTCCGGTTTTGACGTCAAAAACAAAACTTTCAGCGCCTTCGGCTAATTTTTTCGACATTATGCTTGCGGTAATAAGCGGAATAGACTCGACCGTTCCGGTTACATCGCGCAACGCGTAAATTTCTTTATCCGCAGGCGCAATCTCTTTCGTCTGCCCGATTAGAGCAAGTCCGTGTTTTTTAATTAACGCACGATATTTCTTCAATGAAATCTGCGTTCTGAAACCCGGAATTGATTCCAATTTATCGAGCGTTCCGCCAGTGTGCCCCAAGCCGCGTCCGGAAATCATAGGAACTTTTACGCCCGCAGCTGTAACTACCGGCGCAAGAATTAGCGAAGTTTTATCGCCAACGCCGCCGGTTGAATGCTTATCGACTTTGCGTCCTGGTATCTCAGACAAATCAACAACCTCGCCGCTGTAAAGCATAGCGTTTGTAATCCAAGCGGTTTCGCGTTTGTCAAGTCCGCGAAGAAACGCCGCCATAAGAAAAGCGGAAAATTGATACGAAGGAATTTTCTTGTGCGTGAAATTATCAATCATAAATTCAATTTCACTTTGGGAAAGTTTTTTTCCGTCTCTTTTTCGTTTTATTATTTCCAGAACGTTCATAGCAAGACCTGAATTTTTTATTTAAAAAATAATAAACTTAGTTCAATTTAATAAAAAAAAGACCGCCACGATGGCGGTCTAAAATAACAACTGTTAGGAGGCTATGAGAATTTAACTTACTTCCCAGATGTTGCCTTCGTTTAACAAATCTTCCAAAGTTCCTTTGCCTTTTTTGGCGGTTACTTCTTCCATTTGTTTGTAAAGCGCTTCATCGTAAGTCGGTTTTTTAATTCTTCTCAAAATTCCGACCGGCGTCGGCAAATCAGGATGATCGGTCATATGAGCCAAGATGAATGCGAGAATTCCGCTTTCGTCGGTTTCATCGTGAACCAAAATATCGTCGATGGTGTATTTGCCGTCGTTGAGATTTACAACTTTCGGTTCGGAACCGTCCAGGATAATTCCCTTGTCTTTTTCTTTTCCGAAAATCATCGGTTTTCCGTGTTCTAAGAAGAGAACGTGCTCTTCTTTTTCGCCTTTCTTCGTTAAATGGTCAAACGCGCCGTCGTTAAAGATAACGCAATTTTGGAACACCTCGAGAAAGGCGGTTCCTTTGTGATGAGCCGCCGCTTCAATCATAGATTGCAAGTGTTTTGCGTCTCTATCCAAAGAACGCGCTACAAATGTTGCGTTTGAACCAAGCGCAAGAGAAAGCGGATTGAAAGGATAATCAATACTTCCGTAAGGAGTAGTTTTAGTGATTTTCCCTTGCTCGGAAGTCGGAGAATATTGTCCTTTCGTCAATCCGTAAATTCTGTTGTTGAAAAGAATTATTTTCAAATCCATATTTTTACGGCAAGCGTGAATAAAGTGGTTGCCGCCAATACTCATCAAGTCGCCGTCGCCGGTTGCAACCCAAACCGGATGATCCGGTTTAGCGAGTTTAACGCCGGTTGCAATTGCCGGAGCGCGTCCGTGAATTGAGTGAAATCCGTATGTTGACATATAATACGGAAAACGGCTCGAGCAACCGATACCGGAAACCCAAATCGGTTCGTGTTTTTGATAACCGATATTGGCAAACACGCGTTGCACCTGTGCGAGTATCGAATAATCGCCACAGCCTGGACACCAACGAACGTCAAGTCCTGATGAAAAATCTTTCGGTGTTAATTTTTTTACTTCTATTTTCGTATCAGTCATTTTCGCCTCCGAGAATTTCAATTATCTTATTCTCAATTTCAGAAGATCTGAACGGTAATCCTCTAACTCTGTTGTATTGAATGATGTCAATCAAGAACTCGCTTCTTAATACTCTTGCCAATTGTCCGTGATTGATTTCAGGAAGAAGAATTTTCTTGTATTTTCTTAAAACTTCTTCCGTGTTTTTCGGCAACGGATTTATGTACTTGAAGTGAGCTTGAGCGACTTTGTAACCTTTGCTGCGCGCATGTTCAACAGCATCGGTAATTGAACCGTAAGTTCCACCCCAACCGATTACGAGTAAGTCAGCGTCTTCGTCGCCGGTTACTTCCAAATCAGGAATGAATTGCTGAATTTTCTTAACTTTTTCAGCTCTAATTCTGCACATTTCATCGTGGTTGTCAGGGTCATAACTTACATTACCGGTAATGTTTTCTTTTTCCAAACCACCGATTCTGTGTTCAAATCCCGGAGTTCCGGCAGGCGCCCAAAGTCTTACGAGGTTTTCATCACGTGCGTAAGGTTGGAAGTTTTCCGGATCGTCAGCATATTTAACATCGATTTTCTTAAGTTCATCCGGATTTGGAATACGCCACGGTTCAGAACCGTTTGCGATATATCCATCGGTTAAGAGAATTACCGGCGTCATATGTTTAAGAGCAATTCTCGAAGCTTCAATTGCCATATAGAAACAATCGCTCGGAGTGCTTGCGGCAACAACGCAAACCGGAGCTTCGCCGTTGCGTCCGTAAACTGCTTGAAGCAAATCTGCTTGCTCGGTTTTGGTTGGCAAACCAGTACTTGGACCACCGCGTTGAACATCAACAATTACAAGCGGAAGTTCAGTCATTACTGCCAAACCAATTGCTTCAGTTTTAAGCGCAAGTCCGGGACCGCTTGTTGTTGTAATTGCAAGCCAGCCGCCAAATGATGCGCCAATTGCAGAAGTTACACCGGCAATTTCATCTTCTGCCTGAAATGTAACAACGCCGTAATTTTTGTATTTACTCAAATATTGCAAAATTTCCGATGCCGGAGTAATTGGGTAAGAACCCAAGAATAGTGGCAAATCGCTAAGTAACGAAGCCGCTACAAAACCAACTGCTGTTGCTTCGTTTCCGGAAATATTGCGATAGCGTCCAGCCGGTAATTTAGCAGGACGGATTTTATATCTCGTAGTAAATATTTCGGTTGTTTCGCCGTAATAATAACCGGCTTTAAGAGCTTTTTCGTTAGCATCAATAATTTCGGGTTTCTTTGCGAATTTTTGACGAATCCATTCCAATGTTGGTTCCAACGGACGGTTAAACAACCAATACATTAAACCAAGAGCGAAGAAGTTTTTACTTCTTTGAATATCTTTAATGCTCAGTCCGGTATCTTTTAAAGCATTTTGAGTTAAGGTTGTTATCGGAACCTTATAAACATGAAAATCTTTAAGTTTATCATTTTCTAATGGATTCCCATCGCAATTCGCGAGTTTCAAACCTTTTGCGTCAAAAGCATCAACGTTTACGATTATTGTTGCGTGCGGTTTAAGGTTTGGTAAATTCTTTTTCAACGCTGCAGGATTCATCGCAACAAGAACATCCGGCGAATCGCCAGGTGTGTGAATATCATTCGAACTAAAGTGCAATTGAAAACCGCTTACGCCGTATATTGTTCCGGCGGGGGCGCGGATCTCAGCAGGATAATCCGGAAGTGTGTTTAAGTCGTTTCCGACAAGTGCGGTAGTATTACTG